>DAISZW010000110.1:1675-11046 GCA_036824595.1 Ignavibacteriaceae bacterium | reverse complement strand
ACTCCGGACCAGACAAGATTAATAAACGGTTTAACGCTTGCTGTAATTGAAAGAACTTCAGCTGATTTTTGAGAGCCTTTAAGCTTCGAAAGAGCGATATCTATTTTTCCTGCTTCCAGTTTAAGGAGCTCTATTTTTAAGTTTGCGTCTTCGATTGAGTGAGCTGAATATTCCCTTTTTCCCTTTGTATTCGTTAATGTCAATTCAATTTTTCTTTTTTCATTCTTAAATTCTGCAAGAAGATCCGCTCCGATTTTAAAATCTTTCCCGGCCATCATTGCATCTCTTACTTCAGGCGGAAAATTAAAATTATCAAACGTAATTTTTACTCCTTCAAATTCAATCGTATTTCCTTTCTGAAGTGAAACAACCTTAGTACCGCCTGCATTCGGTTCATAACTTAGAGGCGAAATGTAGATATCTTTTGTCCACATGTTTAAGATTGCCGGTTCTCTCATTAACCCGTTATTGAAATCGCTGATATACATTATAGGAGAAATCTCATATTTTTTCCCATCCTTTGTAAGGTTTATATCAAACTCATATTTATTATCCTCGGTAGGATGATATCCGGTAAAAGTCATTTTATAGCCGAAAGCCTCTTGAGGCTCATCCTTGGTAAGCTCAACATCAGTCTGTTTGCTGTAAGCTGCGGAACCGATTACTCCCAAAATAAAAAGAGCAATTCCGATATGGGATACATATGCCCCGATCATCTTCATGTTGCCGCGGATAATTTTTATTGCTATTTCAGCATTTACAAAAAAGGCAAAGGAGGTTGAGAGTGCAAGAAGAATCATCATTATGTCGGTTATTCCTCCGAATAAGACAATGAGCGCCGTTAAAATAATTGATAACACAATAGATGGAATGGACTTCTTCAGTAACTCTTCACCTCGCGTTTGTTTCCATTTCAGCAGAAGGCTTAACCCGTTTAAGAAACCAATTATTATTGCCAATGGAATATGCGTTTCGTTATAAAAAAAAGTCTCTACCGATTGATTAAAAAGAGGAGCCGAGGTGCCGACCAATACTACAAAAGCGGAAGTGCACAATGTGATCGTTGCAGTGAAAAGAGCAAGATCTCTTGACAGCAGATTTTCATCTGCAAGAATATGCTGATTAAGATATTTCCATCTATAGATAAGCATTCCTGCTCCGAGAAGTATAAAACTCCCGATAAAAACTACCAGGAATAAATAAACCAGCATTCCGGGATCCACAAAAGAATGTACGGAGGCATCTCCAAGCACTCCGCTTCTTGTAAGAAATGTAGAATAAAGAACCAGAATGTATGTAAGAATGCAGAGAATCAGATTAGTCTTGGCATATTTTCCTATACCGCCTTTTGCCTGACTTTTCTTTTGAACAAGAAGCGTATGAATTGAAGCAACTCCTACAAGCCATGGAATCAAGCTGGAGTTTTCAACCGGGTCCCATGCCCAATAGCCGCCCCATCCGAGCATTTCATAAGCCCAGTATCCTCCCAGCATAATTCCTAATCCCAATATGCCTGCGCCTGCAAGAACCCAGGGAAATGACTGCCGTACCCAGTCTTTATAATCATTCTTCAATAACGCCGCAATAGCAAATGCAAAAGGAACGGTTGCCATAGAAAACCCCATAAACAGGATCGGAGGATGAATCTGCATCCAAAAATTCAAGAGCTGGGGATTTAGTCCTTTACCGTTAATTATAAAATCCTTAATAGAAAATCCTGACGAACTAAGGAGAGCATATAATTCGGAATTCACTTTAATAAAATTCTGGCCGTTTGAGTTATCGCTGAACATGAAGCTTTGCAGCCACGGCTGATTAAAAAATGCGGAATTAATATCGGTTGCATTGATAAATATCGGTTCTACCCAGATGTACTCAAAAGGGTTTTTAAACAAAGGGGAAACCATTATAAGAAGAAAAGTAGTAGCTAAAGAAAATACTGCCATAACTCTCGGTTCAAGATCGCCGCGCTTTGAGGAGTAAGACTGCAGCACTATCCCGACAATCGAAGTCATTAACAGCCAGAGCATAAAGCTTCCTTCTTGTCCTGCCCAAAAAGTAGCAGCCAGAATTCCTTTCGGCAGCTCATTGCTGCTGTAGCTGTAAATATATTTAAAGCTGTAATCGTGATTAAGAATGAAATAAAGGAGGATTGCAGAGGCTGAAATTACACAAACCGCCATTGCATGGTAAGCTATTCTGCCGAAAGATAAAGTATTCTGGTAGCCGCGGTAATTTAGAAAATACATTATCATTGCCGTTATGCTGCACGCTAGCGCTAACGATAAAACTATGCTTCCGATCATTTATTCCTCAATTCTTTTTACCGGCTCTTTAATTCGGAGCTGCTGATAAATTTAAATATATGGAGATAATTTTTTTATTGAATTGAATTATGATACTTTACCTGATTCCTGTTCATATAAACACAATCGTTATTATCCTTTTCAGATCCCTGAAGATTTTACTTCCTGATCCTGATATTTGCTGGGGCATTTGGTTAAAATTTCTTTTGCATGGAAATAACCGTCACTGTACTTTCCGGTGACTACAATGCTTTGCGCCGATTCGAAATTATTCGGAATTGCGCCCTCATAGACTACTTTCATCTGGGTTCCTTTTTCATCAGCCATATAAAAGCTAAAAATTCTATTTTCTTTATTTATTTCGTAATTCTTCTCCTTTACCCAGCTCCCGGTAGCTTTTACAGTCTTATCTTTTGACATAACGTTCGTGAAATCGCTTTCATACTGAATGTTGCTTTGTGTAAAGAGATAAATCATCAATCCTAAAAAAACAGCTACGATTACTCCTCCGAATATGTACTTATTTCTCATTTTTTTTCTCCTAGGAATTCTTTTTCAACATTTTTTAATCTTTTATCAAGAGTGAACAGGAAAAAAAAGATACCCGTCCATACAATTAAAACAATAACCATCACTATATAGATTGAATTTTTTTCAAGAAACTGAAATAAGCTTTCCAATTTATCCTCAAAATTGTTTATTCAGATGGTTTTTCCCGGATGAATAACTTTGTTGTTAGAATAATGGATTTGTAGCCAAGCCTCCACATCCAGAAATAAAGTATTGTAAATCCTGTTAAGGACATGTAAAAAATTAATTGCATATTCACATTCATTTTAAAATCAACCACAGGACCGGCATTCGTGTCATCGGCAGATCCGGGATGCAGACCGGTCATTATTCTCGGCATAATAAAAATAAAAAATGGAACAGTAATAAAAGCGATGATAGCATATACCGCAGAAAGTGTAGCCCTTTTTTCTTCCTGCTCAACGGCGGAACGGAGTGCAAACCATGCTCCATAAATCAGCAATAGTGCAAAAATGCTTGACTGCCTAGGATCCCAGCTCCAGAACGAGCCCCACGCAAACTTAGACCAAACCGAACCTGTAACGGTGGCAAGTATGCAGAAAATTATTCCAAGCTGCGCTGCGGAATAAGATTTTGCATCATCATCGAGATTTTTTTTGCGGAGATATTTAATGCTGTAAATTGTTGACATTAAAAACGCAATAACAGTAAGCCACGCGGTAGGAACATGAAAGAAAATAATCTTGGCATTTTCTCCCAATCCATCAATTAAAGGGAACTCGTACCATGCACTCGGCATTTCGACGATGGGAAAAGTAATTCCCGCCACGGAAACAAACGCTAAGAGCAAGAAAAGAAATGATTTCCAGATCATTAAATTATTAGGGATTTTTACTAATCTTTCCAAATAAAATCGAATAACATATATGATGCAGAGATCATAATTACGTCGTAACAGGCAACAATAGCTAATTCAAAAACAGCATCGCCAAATGCTGCGCCCTCAATTGAAAATAAGGTCAATTTCGCAGAGGTTAAAATCAACGGCAGTAATATCGGAAAAGAGAGCACCGGATACAAGGTACCTTTTGAGCCTGCTTTTGCAATAATTGCGGCAATTATAGTGGCTGAGACGGCTAATCCGAGATTTCCAATGATAAAATTCAGCAGAAAAAGAGAAAAATTTCTTATCACAAACTCATCAAATAATGCAGAATAAAGAAGTGTAATCACGATATTCATTGCAAATACAAGGATTATATTGAAAATAATCTTACCTGAGAGGACTGTAGAAGGGGATGCAATAAGCTGAAGCGTCATTGAAGTTCCCCGCTCTTCCTCCGAAATAAATGCTCTGCCTAAACCGGACATTGCTGAAAAAAAAATCACAACCCAGTATAATCCGGCAGTTAAGTTACCCGGTATCCTTTCATTCCCGATTGAAAATAGTATCACGCTAATGGCTACAATAATGAACATTATAAGCGAATTGACCGCATAGCGTGTCCTTATTTCGGAATGATAGTCCTTGATAAATAAATAATAAGATTTCATTTTCTGCTAAAAGTTGCGCATCAATTAGTGATTTGTACTATCTGTGGAATCAGTATAACCAGCCTTGCCGGCCCGCTCCGACTCGTCGGAGACGAGGCGAGCAGGCAGGTCTGCGTCATCTGCGTTCTATTGATTTAAAATTTTCCAGTACAATTTTGTCACCGCAAAGAAGAAGATCCCGTTCCTCATTTGAAGCAATAACTACAATTTTATTTTCAGCTTCTTCACCTATGATTTTATAAACCGATTTCTTTCCTTCTTCATCCAGATTTGATGTGGGTTCATCAAGTATAATTACATTCGGCGAATGCATTAAAGCAAAAATAAATTTCAGCCTTTGCTTCATGCCGGAAGAATATGTTTTTACCAGATCATCTTTACGGTTGAAAAGGAGAAACTGCTTCAGAAGGTCTTCGATTTTCTTTTTGTCCGTTAAGATTCCTCTTATCTTAGCAATGAAATCTAGATTTTCTGATGCCGTGAATTCATCGTACAAAACAAGATACGGCGAAACAAAACCGATATAGTTGTGCAGTTTTTCAGGAATAATTTCAGCGGAATTAAATTTATGAACTACTTTACCGCTCGAAGGAGAGATTAATCCGGAGATAATTTTTGCAAGGGTAGATTTGCCTGAACCATTGGGGCCGCTTATACCGAAAATTCCTTTATCAATTAATTCGAAATTAATGCTGCTGAAGATTAATCTCCTGCCGAAAGTTTTTTTAACGGAAACCGCATGAACGGAATAACTGCTCATTTGTCAGATAAATCAATATGAAATAGATTTTCAGGATATGCAGCAACGGATAAGCAGGTGCTGTTAGGGAATAAAAATTTAATCATTAAAAACTACAAACTTTCCTTTTTGAATATCGTCGCCGGATTTAATTACATAGAGATAAACCCCCGAAGCAAGTTTTCTGTTCTTACTATCCAGCGGATTCCATGACACAACGTAGCCGCCGATTTCATTGAATGGATTGAGCAGCATGGAGCCGGCATATACCAATTCCATTCCGATTGTATAAACATTAAAATCTACATTCATGTTTTTAGGATTATTTACCGGAAATCTTATGTAGTCGCCGTTTTTCCCGTAAGTAAAAGGTAAAGGAAAAACCGCGGCCGGATTTTCATTAACAAGAACCGGGTTGATAATTACAGAATCATTAAGGATTTCCATAGTAATCCAGCTGAACGGATCGGAACTTTCAGTATTCTTAAAATAAAGATTGGTTATTATATCGCTCCCTTCAATAGAATGGTCGTACAGCCCGTAAGTAAAATTAGTCCGGACATTGGGATCATTTTTAGCCTGATTTATATCGGAGTTGGTAATTAATATTACTAACGTATCAAGTCCATTTAAAATTCTTAAAAAAGTGTTTGATGAGGAATATAAAGACAAAGTAAAAATATCCTCATGCGGGGTAAAACTTTGTTCTATTAAAGAGCGGACCAGCGGGTAATTCATTCCTTCTTCAAAAGCAAAACCTTGTTCAGCTCCTTTCGAATATCTTTCATGCGTAAAATACGTCCATAAACCGAATATATTAAATTCTTTTTGAAAAGAAGAACCTCTTTCAAAAATCGTATTATTAATTGCATCCAGGGCTCTCATTCCCGGGAATAGTTCCCATTGCTGTTTTATAATATCGTAACCAAATCTTTCTTTTAAATAAAGATTCCATATGGCAATATTGTAGCCGTTGTTCGAGTTGAAAGACCTGTCGGTATTTTGGAAATACAGGGGCATATAAGCATAATAATCGTTAACAGTATCAAAGACGAATTCTTCCATGGCTGTTGAAGTCATTTCATAGAAAAAAGGATCCTGATCGTAGCGGTCAAACGTATAGTTACCGATTTGTATAGCGTGGTGCAGCTCGTGAGCTAAAGTTGCACGCATTGCATTAAAGCCTTTGGTATAAAAATTTTCATAGTCCGGATGAATTTTAATAAAGGAAGTGTATCTTTGATTTCCCAGGGAAGATTCCGGTTCGGTAGATCCGTAGTCTCTGATTGAAGTTATATAGATATCATAAAGATCATCGTCCCCTTCTCCGTTATCTTTTGGCGGAGCAGGATACCCGAGAAAATTAACTTCAAAATTGAATGCAGAATCGGCAGCCAGTGCAACCTGCATTACATTTTCTTCAATTGTCAGATTTGGATCATAATTCGGGACATCAAATCCGGTTGTATTGTATTGAATTCTAAAAAAACCGGATGGACTTACAAGACTAGCATCGGAAGCCGGGCGCTGCAAGATTTTTGATAATTCTTTTTGCTGCCGGTTAGTAAACCGATCAAAATTCAACCGGATCTGTGCAGACAAGCCGAAACCGCACTTTACATTTCCGGAATCTATCTCTGTCATGGAAGATATTTGAACTTCTTCGTTCCCTGCATTTCTGAAACTAATAAACCGGTTATAAAGCGAATCAAGCTGAACTTCATTTAATTCCTGGGCAGGAACTCTCAATGATGTGAAAAGCATCAATACATAAAAGAATGAAGAATAAAAAACTCCATGTGGTTTAATCAAATTATTCGTCCGTTAATTAATATTCCAAACTGCTTAAGAAATATAGCTGATTTTAATTTCAACATTAAATCAGCCAATCTTCCTGATGGAAATGCAGCCCGATTCTTTATCAGTAAAAACAAGGTGATAGCTGCGAAGACTCATATTTTTAATGAAGTAATGATTTATATCGACTGAATCTGCAACTGAGGATATAATCCACCTGTTTCCTCCCTCAACAAAGTCCAGCTTATTGAGCTTTTTTTCTTCAGGTTTATAAATAAAAAGTTTCTTCGGCCCGTTGAAACGCATTTCCCCGAAGAAAATCTGGTTACCGGAGGTTACAAAAAGATTTCTGTTTTTTACAATCTTTAAAGTCCCGGGTGATGAAATAATTGTTATGTCTTCTTTACTTGTATCCGCTGAAACTGTATTCTGCGTTATGAAAGTTATGCAGACTTCTCTTTTCCTGTTATAAATATCGCCGATAAATGTAGTAATATAATCATTGCTTCTAGAAACACGCTGCAGAATATTTATTCTTTTTGAGGTGATTAACTGGGAAATATCTGCAGATTCACCTGAATTAATAATTCTCCTCTTCTTCGGCAGGATTTTTTTTGTAAGCGTCAGGGAATCTTCCGAAGCTTTCCAGTAATAAAAAGCAATATTGCTGATGTTTGAAATGGCTGCATCAAAGACATTGAATGCTATATTTTTAAAGTCTTCGGTAAAGGAAAATTCATCCAGTTTAGAATAAACTGAAAACCCGAGATTATTATTTTTTTCATACAGAATATAGACGTTGTATTTGCCGGTATCCCGCCTTGCAACTTTAAAATCCAGCAAATTTCCGGGAGAATAAATTTGTTCTCTGTTTAATTTATTTTTTGAAAAATCAATTTTGAATTTTTCAATAAGCCTTCTTCCGGGTTTGTAGCAGTAAAAGGTCTTTACGCCCGGGGAAATATCATCCACCGTAATTTTAGAATGAAATCCGAAGAGGGGATATGAAAAAAACAGGCTGGGAATGCCTGCATTATTCCTCACCATTATTTTTAATGAGTTATCAAATTCATCGATGAAGCAGAGATCATAAATTCCATCGTTCTCGTGGTCGAAATAATTTATAACAGACGGTTTTCCCGCTATTGAGATTTCCGTATCATCAGCAATAGAAGAGAGCCGTGAAATGGTAAAGATATTTCCATGTTCGCTTATTACCGCTATCCCCCTAATAAATTTGCTGTAAAAAGTAATTAGATTTGAAATACCCGGTTTCCGCAGCATAATCATTTCGTTGTGAAAACTAAATCTGCCCATCGCAAATAATGCTGCAATAATTGATTTCTCCCTGTTCAGGTAGGCTAAATCAATCCAGCCGTCCCTGTTATAATCTCCGATGACAAAACTATCGGGTATATATTTGGTCGGCAGAATAATTTTTCTTTCGTAGGAAGATCTGAAGTCGCCGTACAAAATATAAATTGCTCTGCCGCTGATGAACATCAGATCCTGGTAAGAATCAAGGTTCAGATCAAATGCCTTGAACGAATGAATTTTTTCAGAAAAAGAAAATGACCGCTCCTTTCTGAAATTACCCTTGCCGTCATTATAAAAAAATACAAGCGAGTTAGTCATGAGATTATATGCAGCAATATCAGCGGTACCGTCGTTAGTCAGATCTATAAAAATAGCGCCGGTGTAGCAGTTTTTTTTGTCAATGTAGTTTTCCCGAAGCATTCCGCTGGTATCATTCAGAAGAGCAAGACCCTCAAATGAGCCGCCGGAAACCATCAGTTCGATTTTGCCGTCTTTGTTTATGTCTGCTGCACAAATATTTTCCGGGTATGATTTGAATTTTATTTTTCTCACCAGCTCGGGTTTTCCTTTTTTTGAAAATTTAAAAATCCCGGCAGTCATTCCTTTGCGTGATGAAAAAGCATATCCAAGAGTTTTATTCTTTTTATCGGAGAGCCGTTCAATTTTTGTAATTTCAAAAGGAAATTCATACGAAAGGTGTTTCTCAAATTTTCCGGATGAACTTCCTTCGAGATTTGAGATTTCTTTCTTTTGATTATTGAATATCAGTAAATCGGTATAAGAATCATTATTATAATTTACAGCATAAAGGGAATTATATCCCGGTTCAATTTGATGGGAATTATATCTGCAGAAACCATTTACGGGGATCTGAGGATTTGATAGTGAAGCAAATAAAATCGCAAACAGTGTAGTATATATGCATATTTGGCGGTAGTTATTTTTTCCCGGGAGACTACGGCAGACAGGTTCTTGCATTTTTTCTTTTTTAATATTAGGCTTGTCGAAAGTACCTACGGTGATTTTTATCAAAAGGGAAGTTATACTTTACCTCTATCCTTAAGTCTGTTTTTTCTCCTTTGCAACGCTTCTCTGTATCTTCTTTTTTCATCTTCAGTTTCAGGAAA
>DAISZW010000110.1:0-1575 GCA_036824595.1 Ignavibacteriaceae bacterium | reverse complement strand
GGCGGCGCAGATATCTATCCAGTGCATCAATTGGCCTCCCAGTAAATTTCCAAGCTGGTTTGTATGATTCGGAAGGACCAATTCGGTCATTATAACAACCGATTCGCTGACCTTTTTTGCTTTAAGCATTATTTAGCGGCAGATAATTTATTTTCAAGCGAGGATTTAATTCTCCCCACATCTTCAATTTTCGGATCGTTGGGATACCTTTCCAAAAACTTCCCGGCTTCAGTCAATGCTTCGGCATTTCTTCCCCGTTTAATAAGAAGGTTTATTTTATCGAACATAGCCTCAGGTGCGTATTTTGTATCGTGAAAAGTCTCTATAACATTATCGTAGGATAGCAAAGCAGCCTTATAGTATTCCATTCTTTCATAAATATATGCGGTATTGTATTCCTTCTGAGCAAGTTTTTCATTCAGCTCATTAATTTTTTTCTCCGCATCCGGGACTTTGGGATTTGTAGGGAAGAAATCAATAAAGGCCTGGTATTCCTCAATAGCTTTTTTGGTATAGCTTTGATCAAGCGAATAGTCGGGTGAAATGTTGTAGTAGGATTCGGCGAGCATGTACTGTGCTTCATCAATCCATTCGCTGGCCGACATATTTTTAATCAGTTTGCTGAATTCATAAGCTCCAAGGATATACTCGCCCCTTTTATATCTAGTTTGCGCCAGATAATATTGTGCATCGTCTACAACTGCATTCCCCGGAAACTGGAGAACAATAGCCTGAAGCTCTTTAAGCGCCTCTTCATAATCTTCATCATTAAATAAGCTTAATGCATAGTTAAATCTTTCTTCCGCAGAAAGGTTTACGGTATCAATCGAAGAAGAGCAGCCCCAAAAGATGATAGGGATAATTGAAAAAATCAGAAGGTTTTTTATCATAAATTAAAATTATTTAATCCTGAAAGTTGAAAATTATTTTTCTAAAAAAGTTACGAAAATCGAAAAAACAACGAGGAAAAATAGCTAAAAATATTAAAGGCAGCAAAGGTAAATATTACTGCTTATTGATAATATTCTGCGGGAAAATGGGATTTACCTGCTGCGGATAGTAAAGAATAAAAATACTGCAACAGCAGCGGTTCCAATTGCTATAACCGGTTCCAGTAATCCGGAAAAAAAAGGTTCGACCGGAACATCTCCCTGTGTAAATGGAAATGATAAATTCTCCAGATTCTTTATTTCATCAACCCTTATTGTATCAATAAAATTAAAATTAAAAGAGTTATACTTAACTTCGCTGGAATTAATCATAAAATTTCCGGATAAGAAGATTTTTCTTGGAATAAAATAATCCCCCAGAAAACCGTTTCTAAACATCTCGCCGTATTTTACATTTGCATTATCGATGACAAAATTTACTAAAGTTGGTTTTTCGGCCGGACTTTCTTCCTTTGTTCCCAAACCAACAGAAACAGTGAAATTGTTTTGCTGCAAGGAGGAAATTACCTTATTCCCTAAGATCGAATAATCACTTCCAAGGTTTAATTGTAATGCAATTTCTTTTCTGCTGGGCGGAATAAAGTTCATAAGGTCAGCGGCAGAAGAATCAGCTAAGATATAGAAA
>DAISZW010000109.1:7416-11048 GCA_036824595.1 Ignavibacteriaceae bacterium | reverse complement strand
TCATTCAGTCCGATTACATCGAGATATTCCCCGAAAGGATCGTCAATCATTATTGTGTTTTCGTTTATGTAGTGATTTTCCAGAGCGGCAGTTATTAATCTTGTGCTGTCCAGAAATCTTGCTTGTTCAGTCAGTTTTTTTAGAAAAGATAATCTTTCACTGCTGAGCGGAGTTTCGTTTGATACCGACCACAAAATTACAGACGCCCTGTTCTTATCTCTTTTTATCATTTCAGTTAATTGATTCCTTGCATTCATGAAAGTCTTTTCATTATTCCAGAGTATTGTCCAGTAAACCGGGATTTCCGACCAAACAAGAATTCCCATTTCATCGGCTGCTCTTGTTACATATTCATTATGCGGGTAATGAGCAAGACGGATAAAATTCCCGTTTAATTCTTTAATCCAGCTTAAAATTGTTTTTGCATCTTCCTTGGTATTTGCTCTTCCGCCGCGCAAGGGAGCCTCTTCATGCGCCGAAATCCCTTTCAAGAAAATATTCTTTCCGTTAAGTAAAATATCAGGACCATTTACTTCGATTCTTCGAAAACCGATTATCTCCTTTATAGTGTCGGATTCCGATTCAATAATTACTTCATAAAGCCTCGGATTTTCTGGCGACCACAATTCAACATCTGCATTGAAAGAAAATGTACAGTACCCGCTATCGTTAGCATAAAAAGCATTTTCAGAATTAATTTCAGGAATTTTAATCTTAATTTCTTGCATGCTGGTTCCATCTAATTTTATCCAGCCGGCAATTTTATTATTTGATTCTTTGCTTAATTGGATAAAATAATCTTTAATGAAAGCGGAAGAGACTTCAATTAAATTTACATCCCTTGTAATGCCTCCGTAATTATACCAGTCAGTATTTACAGTCGGTACAAATTCCCGGCTTCTTTTATTATCAACTTTTAATATTAGAAAATTATCTTTCTCTTTAACCAGATTAGTTATTTCAAAGTTAAATGGAATAAAACCACCCTCATGCTCCCCTAATTTTTCTCCGTTCAGGTACACAAATGCTTTGTAATTAACTGCTCCAAAATGAACAAACAATCTTCTATTCTTTTTTAAGCTGTAATTAAAATCTTTCTTATACCAGATTGTTCCTTCATACAGTAGAAGTTTTTCCATTTGCGTATTCCAATCTCTCGGCACTTTAAGAAGCTCTGATTTATCAAAGTCGTATTCAACCAGTTCAGACTTATTCTGCGGTTTCTGATTTTTAAAGTATCCGTTTTCCGCAGGTTCGTACCGGTAATTGTAGTAGCCGTTTTCATAGGGATCTATAATAATCTGCCAGTTTCCATTTAAAGAAAAAGTTTTTCGTCCTTCTATATTTGTTATTAAAGAAAAATCTTGAGCATGCAAAAGAGAGAAGAATATGAATAAGAGAAAACAAAAGAATTTGTAACGCATAATAACCTCTAATAAAGAATTCGGATATTTTGAAAATTAAGAATTTCCGGCATTACTTTGCTGTCCCTGATGCTTTAATTAATAAAAATACCGGCTGCACGGAATTTCAAGAAAAGTTTCTCGGAAAAGGCCTTTTAGAATCGATTTTAAGTGTTTCGTAAGGTAAAGTCGTAAAGGGTGAGCCCATTCGCAAATAATTTCCATTCACTTGCTTTTTAATATATAGTTGCCTTATATTTGAAGCTAAAGAAATCATCTTTCCTTAATAAATAAAGTAAATAATGCTTGATGACTTAGATATTAAAATTCTCCAGATTCTTCAGAAAAAAGGAAGAACCAAGAGAAATGAACTAGCGGAGGCTATTGGTCTATCAATACCTTCTGTAAGCGAACGGCTTCATAAAATGGAAGAAAAAGGGATAATTGAGGGATATTATACGAAAATAAACAGGAAAGCATTCGGATACGATATTATGGCATTCATATTAGTGATGATGGATTCTTCCAAGCATTATAAAAATTTAATTTCACACGTGGAGAAAAATCCTAATATATTGGAATGCCATTCGGTTTTAGGAGAAGGCTCTCATATCCTTAAAGCTATTTCTAAAAATACCGATGCGCTTGAAAAACTTCTGAGTGAGATTCAGGCCTGGCCGGGGGTATTGGGAACTAAAACCACGTTTGTTCTTTCTTCCAGCAAAGAAACACTAGCAATTGATATTTAATCAATTATAACAAACTAAAAAAGGAAGGTTATATGGGTAAAACCGATTCACCAATAGATAGTATTTTAAATTTTGTTCAGAAGAACAAGGTTAAATTCGTGGATTTGAAGTTTATGGACTTCCCGGGACAATGGCAGCATTTTACAGTCCCGTCTTCACAGCTTAAGAAAGATTCATTCGATGACGGATTCGGATTTGACGGATCATCGATCCGCGGATGGAAATCAATCAATGAAAGCGATATGCTTATCATTCCCGATCCGAATTCGATGTTTGTCGATCCTTTTATACAGGAATCTACTATCAGCTTAATTTGCGACGTATATGAACCTGCTACAAAAGAAAAATACACTAGGTGCCCGAGAAGCATTGCCCAGAAAGCGGAAGCTTACCTGCAGTCGACTGGAATTGCCGATACAGTCTACTACGGTCCGGAAGCAGAGTTTTTTATTTTTGATGACGTCCGATTTGATTCTGCACCAAACGGGAGTTTCTATAAAGTTGATTCTACCGAAGGAAAGTGGAACAGCGGAAAAGACGAACAGCCGAATCTGGGCTACAAGCCGAGATACAAGGAAGGTTATTTCCCGGTTCCTCCTACAGATTCTTTAACTGACTTAAGAAATGAAATCGTGCTGAATCTAACCGCCTGCGGAATTGATGTTGAAGCGCAGCATCATGAAGTGGCAAGCGGCGGGCAATGCGAAATTGATCTCAAGTTTGTACCGCTTGTAAAAGCTGCGGACCAGCTTCTTCTTTTTAAATACATTGCTAAGAATACCGCAAAGAAGCATAACAAAACAGTAACCTATATGCCGAAACCAATTTACGGCGACAACGGAAGCGGCATGCATGTCCATACAAGCCTCTGGAAAAAAGGGAAGCCGTTGTTTGCAGGTTCAGGTTATGCCGGATTGAGTGAAATGGCTCTCTATTTTATCGGCGGATTACTAAAGCATGCTCCTTCACTTTGTGCATTTACAAATCCTACCACAAATTCTTATAAGAGACTTGTTCCCGGTTTTGAAGCTCCTGTAAATTTAGCCTACTCTCAAAGGAACAGAAGCGCCGGAGTTAGAATCCCGATGTATTCGGTAAGTCCCAAATCAAAGAGAGTAGAATTCAGGTGCCCTGATCCTTCATGCAATCCTTATCTTGCTTTCTCTGCAATGCTGATGGCAGGATTGGATGGGGTAACAAACAGAATTGATCCGGGCGAGCCTTTGGATAAAGATATTTACGATCTGCCGCCGGAAGAACTGGCAAATGTTCCTTCTACTCCTGGCAGTCTCGATCAGGCTTTGGCAGCCTTAGCGGATGATCATGAATATCTTATGAAAGGTGATGTTTTTACAGAGGATGTGATTGAAACATGGATAAAATACAAAACCGATAAAGAAGTAAAAGCCATGGCACTGCAGCCTCATCCGTATGAATTTCATCTTTATTACGATGTATAAAAATTCCGTAGAAGCATACT
>DAISZW010000109.1:0-7316 GCA_036824595.1 Ignavibacteriaceae bacterium | reverse complement strand
GCTTTCCGTTTCTTACAACCGGCATCTTTAAAAGCAGCGGATCGTTCAGCAGTTCTTCCTCAATGTTGTAAACCATGTACGAGAGATTTCTTTTTTTAAACTGGCTTCCTTCTTTATCCATTAATTTTTCTGCAGGCACTGCCTGCAAAATATTTTCCAGCTCACCCGGAGATATTCCTTTTTCATTTAAATCTCTAAAGTGATAAGGAATTTTTCTTTCGCTGAAAAACCTTTCTGCTTTCCGGGTATCACTGTTTTTTTTCGTACCGAAGATCTGGATATTCATCATTTTTAATATTTTCACCGAGGAGATTTCTTTAGGGAAGAATGGTACATCAGATATAAGAATAATAATATACCTTTCAATCCGGCATTTTTAAAATAACATTTCTAAAATATAAGGGAATAAAATTAATGAAATTTGCCTCTGCTTTATTCACTATCTGGTTTTTGCACCTTTCCTTTGCCTGCTGCCAGGGTAAAGAAGAGATGCAACCGGCATTATCGGGGAAGCTGGAACGTTATCTTGCGGAAATATCTGACTCGGGATTTGCATTTTCTGCGTTGGTGGCTGTAAATGGAAGTGTGATTTTCCAAAAGGGATATGGTTGGATCGATTCACAGAAAACGAAACCTGCATCGGAAAAGACTATATTCAACATTGCTTCAATTACTAAATCCTTTACTGCTGAAGCCATTTTCATTTTAAAAGAAAAAAATCTATTGAGTATGGATGACAGCCTTCAGAAATTTTTCCGGGACATTCCGGCGGGTAAACGTTCAATTACAATTGCCCAGTTAATGACTCATAGCTCCGGGCTCGGTCAAAATTATTTATCCGATGGGATTAAAGATAGAGATTCAGCGGTGCGGTCTATATTGCAGGATTCCCTGAGATTCAAGCCTGGAACTGGTTTTGCTTATTCGAATGAAAATTATGAAATCCTCGGTGCAGTGGTTGAGATTATTTCCCACCAGACTTATGAAGAATTTGTCAGGGAAAATATTTTAATGAAAGCCGGTATGAACTATACATGGTTTTGGGGCGAAGCGGCAAGTATAGACAAAAATTTAATTGCCGGAAAGAATAGAATTCTTGATCGAAGCAGTACCATAAGAAATTGGGGATATATTGGATCAGGAGGAATCTATACAAACTGCGGCGATCTTTATAATTGGTTTGAAGCTCTTAAAAATGGAGACATAATTACTCGAAATAATCTGGAAATAATGTGGACGCCTCAACTGAATCTAGGAGATAATCTAAAAATCAGTTTCGGGTGGTTTATTTCTGAAACCAGCCGGGGGAAGGAAATATGGACAAGAGGAACAGAGGATTGGGGCCATAACGCCGTTTTACGCTGGTTTCCCGAGAAAAAAACGGTAGTAATTGTACTTAGCAATTCAGGCGAGCTTGGCGGCAAGAATTCAACTGCAAACAGGTTTATCAGTGATGGTATTTTAGAAATTTTATTTCAATAATCGATGAAAAGCGGACATGATTGAAATATCCTTACAATAAGAGATTTTAAATAGATTCTGTTAATTCCTCCAGCTCAATCTTTTTCACTTCGCTGATTTTCCTTCCGAAGAACAGCTCGGCTACTTCTTTAAATTTAATCGGAATGTCGCTCACGTAAAATTCCTGGAATCCCGGTAAATTTCTCTCTGCAAATATACCTGCGACTTTGAGTTCTTTGTTCACAGCCTCGGCGGAAGCCACGCCTGAATCGATTAATACTACATCCTTTCCGATAACTTCCTGAATAACCTCAGAAAGAATCGGGTAGTGAGTGCATCCAAGAACTAAAGTATCAATTTTTTTCCCGCGAAGTTCCTTTAAATATTCTTCTGCAATCTGGTATACGGCATTATGTTTTATCCAGCCTTCTTCGGCAAGGGGAACAAACAAGGGACAGGCCTTTTCATAAACATCCAGAGCGGGATTTATCTTTTTTATCTCCTTGGAATATGCTTTATTGTTTATTGTAGCTCTTGTTCCAATTACCCCGATCTTTCCGCTTTTAGTTTTTTCTGCGGCTGATTTCGCACCGGGCTCGATCATTCCGATTACTGGGATATTAAATTCTTTTTTTATTGCGCTCAATGCAATTGAAGAAGCCGTGTTGCATGCAGCAACAATTACTTTCACTCCTTTATTCATTAAAAAACGTGCATCCTGAATTGAATATTCAATTACAGTTGAATTTGATTTGGAACCATAAGGTACTCTTGCCGTATCTCCGAAGTAAATAATATTCTCATCAGGGAATGATTGGGAGATTTTCTTTACAACAGTCAGACCGCCAATACCCGAATCGAAGACTCCGATCGGTCTTTCTTTATTTAGAATGTCCATATTTTTATTCATAACAATTAGATCTAAGCATTTTTGTTTCAGCAATAAATTTAAGAAAAAATCATGCTGCAATATACTGCCGCTTTTATGCAAATTAAATGCAATAGATGAGTAAATTGTAATAAAGCCTGAATCAAATAAGTATTTATTTCAATTTAGGGAGGAAGTTTTTAGAATTATAATTATGATTTGGCTGCCGGGATCAGTAAAAGCTGGTTTATTGTTTCAGTCAATTCCGATTTTATATGTTCATATTCTTCTACAGGAATTTTTTTCCCTTTTCTGTCCAGTACATAAAATGAATCGACTATATCGTCTGCCTGGGTTGCAATACTTGCAAAATAAATTACCAATCCGAGCTCGCTCATTTTTGTTGTAACGGTGTAGAGGAATCCGAGACGGTCGGGAGAGAAGATATCGATTATTGTATACTTCTCATATTTTTCAAAAACTACTTTAACTCTTCCGCTTCTCTGGTAGAATTTATTTTCAATTCTTGCCCATTTAGCCTTCATCTTTCCAATCTCTTCGCTCAACTGGAGATTCCCTGAAAGGACATTTGCCATATCCTTCTCAATCTTTTCATATTTTGAAGGATCAAGTTTTTTGTGGGTCCGGAATTCAGTTACATTGAAAGTATCTATCACCAATCCGTCTTTCCGCGTAAATATTCTTGCATCGTGTATGTTTGCATCATTGATTGACAATATGCCGCATATTTTCGAAAGAAGTGAAGGAAAGTCTTTTGTTATTACCGTAACATTTGTAAAATCGTTCAGCACTTTAAATAAAGTGGAGACATTCTCCCCTTTTTGTATCTCTTCAATATGCTTGGCAATCTCTTCATCGGAAAAATGATATGTATAGGCGATATCATTTATTGATTCTATATGCTCCTGGACGTGAGCTTCATTGATCAGTCTGGAATGTTTTGTTATTTCCTCAGGCACTACGTAGGTAGTTGAGTAAAGAAGATCTTCCGCACTGATTTTTTCGGAAAGCATAATCTTTGCTTTTCTGTAAAGATCGTAAAGGAGATCGGCTTTCCATGAAGTCCAGACTGCGGGATTTACTGCCGAAAGGTCTGCATAAGTCATTAGATAAAGAAGATCAAGGCTGTGCTCTGTTTTGAATTTGGAGACAAAATTATTAAGTGTTTCGGGATCATTTAAATTTCTCCTGAAAGCAACCTGCTCCATTGTCAAATGATGGCGGACCAAAAACATTACCTGCTCTATCTCTTCCTCGCTGTATCCCAGCCGGTTCATGATCGAAGAAGCCATCTCTCCGCCGATAATCTCATGCCCGGAAATATTTATCGGTTTTGCAATATCATGAAACAGAAGTGAAAGGTATAAAATTTCTTTATTCTTTAAATTATTGTAGAGTTTGCCGAGAGGTGAGACATCTTTTTCTAATTTTTCCAGGTTTAAAATTGTTATTAAAGTATGTTCGTCGGCAGTATAGCAGTGGTAAACCCCGTGCTGCATAAATCCCACAAGATCTTTAAATTCCGGCATGAATGCCCCAAGTACACCGAGCTCATTCATTACAACAAGATTCTGTCCCACATTTTTAACAAGCTTAAGTATCTCTCTGAAGAAAACGGACGAAACAGCTTCCTTTGAAACATCTTTATCGCAATCCTCCACCACTTCTACAATTTTAAAACGGAAAGTTTCATCAAAGAAGGCTCCGTATAAGGTTCTGTAGTAGAATGCTCTGATTATATCCGATAAAGTTGGATTGCCCGTTCCTTTGTAGGAAATTTTTTTTCCTTTAAGAACAAAATCTTCGTCAAGGTCAATTCCAAGAGAATCGGGAATCGGGTTTGTTACTTCTTCCTGGAATTTCTTTATCATCGATTTAGAGAACCTGTTTATAATATTTGCAGCTTTAAAATATTCCTTCATGAACATCTGCAGGGGATCTTTCTTATGATCATATGTCCTGGAAATCCTCTGCTGGGCATTAAATTCGAACCTGTCATTTTTTTGATGTGAATGCAGGTGAAGAAGATTTCTGACTGCGAGTATAAGCTTGTAACTTTCCAGCAGGTGTTTGCATTCGCTGACAGATGTATATTCTTTTTCTTTTAACAATTCGATAAATGTTTCTGCCTGTGTTTCTTCCTTTTGTTTATTCAGGAGCGTTTTGTTCTGAATCATAAACATCCATTCAATTGTCTGAAAATCCCTAAGTCCTCCCGCAGACAGTTTTACATTTGGTTCAAGTACTTTGGGAGAATCGCCGTATTTTTCATACCTTTTTTGGATGTCTGCAACCATATCATTAAGCAGTTTTACCTTCAGTTTTTCAGTCACTGCCGAAAAAATTTCTCCATTCCACCTGTTGTATATTTTTTCGGAACCAAGCAAAAATCTTGTTTCAAAAAACTGGGTAAACGTATGCAGATCTTCCCCTGCATATTTTTTTATATCTGAAAAATCTCTAACGGTATGGGATACTTCAATCCCGTTATCCCAGAATTTAGTAACAAGCATTGCAATATTCTGCTCATTCTTCTCAACGGAATCGCTTATAAACATTAGATCTATATCGGAATAGGGAGATAATTCTCGCCGGCTGAAACTGCCTGCCGAAGCCAGGCAGAAATTATACTCGTTCGCGCCTGCCAGTGCTCTAATATATTCTTCTATTAATAAAGATAAACCGAGACTGAATTTTAACGAGTTCTTCTGCTTTGAATTGCTCTTAAAAATTTCGTCTCTTTTTCTTAAAAATTCTTTTTTTATACTGCTTGTTTGATGCATAAATGAAAAAAATTTATTTATTTACGGCGTGATTTTTCTATTTAACATTCGTTTTATATTTTACGTTCCGCTAGAACAAATCCTTCCTTTATGTATTCGGCGGTTATAACAGAAGAAATGCCGCCGCGTATATTAAACTCAGCTTTAATCTGCATATAACGCGGTTTACAGGAGCTTACAAGGTCGTCTAGGATTTTGTTTGTTACATGCTCATAAAATATTCCTTCGTTCCTGTAAGAGTTTAGATAAAACTTTAATGATTTTAATTCAATGCACAAATTATCCGGAATATATTCAATATTAATTACGCCGAAATCGGGCTGACCGGTTTTAGGGCAGACGGATGTAAATTCCGGTGCAGTGTGAACTATTTTGTAATCCCGTTTCGGGTATTGATTTTGAAATACTTCAAGAAGTTTAATCTTTTCTTCCATTTTTTTTGAGATTTTTTACCGGAAAGCCCGAACCTAGTTATACTTTTGATTTTTACGAATAATTTGACCTTTCAATATAACTAATAGGATCATCAATTCCTGCCTCCTGGAATCCTTTCAGTCTCAAAGCACAACTGTCGCACACACCGCATGCTGAATCTTCGTTTTGATAACAAGACCAAGTAAGATGAAGCGGAGCGTTCAGTTCCATTCCTTTTCTTACAATTTCTGCTTTTGACATATGAATAACCGGTGTAATAATCTTAATTTTTGTTTCCGGTTTTGTCCCGATTTTTATAACTTTTTCAAAAGCTCTGAAAAACTCCGGCCTGCAGTCGGGATAACCGGATGAATCTTCAAACACTGCCCCGATAAAAACTGCTTTGGCGTTTAAAGCTTCGGCCCAGCTTACACATGCTGAAAGGATATTTGCATTTCTAAACGGCACGTAGGAACTAGGAATATTCTTATTGCTTAAATCTGCCCTGCTTACAGGGATTCTTGAATCAGTTAATGAAGAGCTGCCGATTTTCGGAAAATGTTTAAAATCTACAATCAGCTTTTCGGAAACACTATAATAATCTGCCAATTCATGGAATGCCTGTAATTCTCTTCCTTCAGTCCTCTGACCGTAATTTGCATGAAAAAATGCTAAATTATATTTTTCATTTGCAATTGCAGCAGTAACACAACTATCCATTCCGCCGCTTACTGCAACGACGGCTTTTCCGGTTTTCATATTCAGAATCTAAAAATAATTTATTTTAAAATAACTATTTCAAATATTACAAAGAAATAACAAAACAGGTTTGAAGAAAGGAGCTTGTTTAGTATTTTTGACCGGTAAAAAACTGGAATATTAACCAAAATAAAGGAAATCAAATGCGCAGGAAAGTAATTGCCGGAAACTGGAAGATGAATAACGACCTGACCGGCTCTAAAGATTTAATCAATAAACTTGTACAAGAATTAAAAAATGAAAAATATAATTGTGAAGTTATAATCTGTCCGCCATTTACTTCATTAGCAGAAGCAGGGAATCTTTTAAAAGGCAGCAGCATAATGCTCGGCGCCCAGAACATGCATGAAGAAGAAAGCGGCGCATTCACCGGGGAGATTTCAGCTTCAATGATAAAAAGCACCGGCAGCCGGTATGTAATTTTGGGGCATTCCGAAAGAAGAACGATCTTTAAGGAATCCGATCAGCTTATAAACAAAAAATTAAAGGCTGCATTGAAGAACGGTTTAAAACCGATTTTCTGTATCGGAGAAACATTGGAGGAGAGGGAAAAAAATATTACCAACAATGTTTTGAAAAGACAGGTTACTGTTGGTCTGGAAGGGATTTCCGAAACTGAGCTTAAGGATATAATTATTGCATATGAACCTGTTTGGGCAATCGGGACAGGAAGAACAGCAACACCAGCACAGGCGGAAGATGCACATAATTTTATCAGAAATCTGATAAAAGAAAAATATTCCAAGAATGCAGCGGAAAATATAATTATCCAGTACGGCGGCAGTGTAAAGCCTGATAATTCGGGTGAACTACTTTCCCAGCCTGACATTGACGGTGCACTTGTCGGCGGTGCATGCTTAAAAGCCGATTCATTTATTGCAATTATCAAATCTGCGTAATTACTTATTCCCAGCCGTTTCCAAACCTGGTGAATTTAAATTTACCTTAATTTGCTTAGATGACCCCCGCGGGTCATCTCAAACCTAAGATTTGATAAAATAAAATTAAAA
>DAISZW010000017.1:15475-30172 GCA_036824595.1 Ignavibacteriaceae bacterium | reverse complement strand
AAAAGTAAGCTGGGTGTTGATATTAATAACAATTACGAACCCCAGTACGTTACTATTAGGGGGAAGGGCGATATAATAAAGAAGATTAAAAATTTAGCCGGTAAAAGTAAAAATATTTACATAGCAACTGACCCGGACCGTGAAGGTGAAGCAATTGCGCAGGATATCGCAGAAGTTATAAACGGGAACGGAAACGGTAAGAATGAAGTTAATATTCATCGTGTTCTGTTTAATGAGATAACGAGAAGCGGTGTGGAAAAAGCTATGCGGCACCCCAGAAAAATTGATGAGAGCCTTGTTACATCGCAGCGCGCTCGGAGAGTCATGGACAGAATTATCGGATATAAAATGAGTCCGTTTTTGTGGAAAGCCGTTCTCGATTCGACGGGGGATTCTTTATCTGCCGGCAGAGTTCAATCCGTTGCGCTAAAATTGATCTGCGATAGGGAAGACCAGATTCAAAAATTTATTCCCATCGAATATTGGTCCATATTAGCGCTGTTTCAAACTGAAAAGAAAGACGAATTTAAAGCAAAGCTTTTCAGCATTAATGGGAAAGATATAAAAGTTGCTCCGAAAGCTGAGATGGCTGAAGACGAATGGAAAGTATTTCTCGAAAAGTATTCGGTAATAAACAGCGAAGCTTCTGCATCGGAAATATTCGAGAGAATAAAAAATAAAAAACATTTCGAAATTTCAGCCATTATTAAAAGGCATACAAGAAGGAATCCGCCGGCTCCTTTTATAACCAGCACTTTGCAGGCTGAAGCCTCCAAAAGTCTCAGGATGAGACCGAAGCAGACAATGATGATAGCTCAAAGGCTTTATGAAGGTGTTGAATTAGGGAAAGAAGGATCAGCGGGATTAATTACTTACATGAGAACCGATTCAACGCGTGTAAGCGAAGAAATGATTTCCGCCGTGCGCAGTTTTATCTCGGAAAATTACGGAGAAAAATATCTTCCCGCTTCGCCGAACATTTATGAAAAAAAGGGAAGCAATGTACAGGATGCGCATGAAGCAATAAGACCGACTTCATTAGAGTATACGCCTGAATTTATAAAACAGTTCGTGGATCATAAATCATTTAAGCTGTATGAACTGATCTGGAGGAGATTTATTGCGTCGCAAATGAATCCTGCATTGCTGGAGACGACCATAATTGAAGTCAAAGCCGATGAATTTCTTTTCAAAGCATTCGGAACCGCAGTTCAATTCAACGGATATCTGCAGGTTTATGAAGAAGTGGCTGATCAAGTGAAAAATGCCGAAGATAAAGATGAATACAGGAATGAAATAATTCCGTTGGGCCTTGAAAAGGGAGATGAATTGAATCTGAATAAGCTTCATAAAACCCAGCATTTCACAAAACCTCCCGCGAGATTTACTGAAAGCACGCTCATTAAAGAGCTTGAAAGCAAAGGAATCGGCAGACCGAGCACTTATTCATTAATTGTCAGTACAATTCAGGATAGAAAATATGTTATCCAGGAAGATAGAAGGCTTGTACCGACAGACAGAGGAAAAGAAGTAAACAGAATTTTAGTTGAGAACTTTCCTGATATTATCAATGAAGGTTTTACAGCAGAGATGGAAGGGGAACTTGACCAGATTGCCCAGGGAGAAAATAATTATTTAAATGTACTAAATGATTTTTATCTGCCGTTTTCAAAATCGCTGAAGCAGGTCGAGAATAAAATCGAGAAAATTTACTGTGATATCTGCGGAAGTGAAATGATAATCAAGTTCGGCAGGTATGGAAAGTTTCTTGCTTGCAGCAACTACCCGGAGTGTAAAAATATTAAATCGTTTAAGGAAATCGCCCAGCTGCAGCCGCAGGAGCCGGAATATACAGGTGAGAAATGCGAAAAGTGCGGCAGCAGAACAGTGTACCGCACCGGAAAATTCGGCCGGTTTATCGGCTGCGAAAGATATCCGGAGTGCGACTTTGTAAAAACTATTACTTTGGGCGTAGCTTGCCCAAAATGTAATACTGGAGAAATTGTTGAGAGAAAATCTAGAAGAAACAGAACATTTTACGGCTGCTCAAGATACCCCGATTGCGATTTTGTAAGCTGGTATAAGCCTGTTCCGCAGCAATGCCTCAATAAAGATTCCCATTATATGGAGCAGCGTTATTCCGTAAAAAAAGGCGAATATTTGAAATGCCCTAAGTGCGGAGAAGAATTAGTGCCGGAGGAAAATAAAGAAGTTGAATGATGAAAATTTCTTTTATAGTAGATAAATATCTTGAAGATCTGGCTGCGATTAAAAGATATTCCGCAAATACTATAAAATCTTATAAAGCAGATCTTCAGCAGTTTGATGACTACTGTGAAAAACATTCCAAGCGTATCCTTCAGAATATATCGGAAAAATTTATCAGATCATTTTTAATGACCTTAAGTGAAGAAGGAGTCGCTAAAATTTCAATTGCCAGGAAACTCTCTGCTATACGCGGATTGTTTAAATATGCATACCGGAATGAATATATAAATTCAAATCCGGCTTCGGCGATTTCAAATCCAAAAACAGTAAAAAGACTTCCGTCTATAACAACAACTGAATCTATTCTTGAAATTTACAGGATTGCCGAAGATACGGAACCTGATGATGCTTTATTGATTAAAACAATTTTTGAATTCCTTTACGGGTCTGCGCTGCGTGTTTCGGAAGTCTGCGGTTTGAATTATGGGGATATTGATCTTCATGCAAAAACTGTCAGAGTTTTTGGAAAGGGGAATAAAGTTAGAATTGTTCCTATCGGAAGTAAATCAGCAGAAATTATAAATGAATATTTAAGATCAAAAAATTTCCTGTCAGCGAAAGATCCTTTATTAACTAGAAACGATGCAAGAATTTATCCGAGATGGATTCATAGAATTGTTCATAAATATTTATCTAAAGTAACAGATATTAAAAAGAAGAGCCCCCATATTTTAAGACACAGCGCTGCTACGCATATGCTTGACAGGGGCGCTGACTTAAAAGCAGTAAAGGAAATTTTGGGGCATGAAAACCTTTCCACTACTCAAATCTACACTCATGTAAGTATTGAAAGACTTAAAACGGCGTATAAAAAATCTCATCCAAAATCGTAGGAGGCAAAATGAATATATCGATTACATCGAGGAAATTCAAAGCCAGAGAAACATTAAAGGAATTTATCAAAGATGAAGTGTCGGCACTTCAAAGATTTAATGACAGAATCTCCAGCGCTGAGGTTATTTTAAGTTACCAGGGAGTTAAGGACAGTATAAAAATGGTGGAAATTATCTTAAGAATTCCGGGACAGACTTTAACGGCTGCGGAAATGTCCGATGATTATAAAAAGTCTACCACCGCGGCAATTGAAAAGATTGAAAGGCAGCTTGAGAAAATAAAACAAAAAGCTTTGAAAGGAAGAAATGTTTAAAATAACTCAAAAATCAATCAGCCGTAAAGAATACATAACTGTCGGTTTTCTTTTCAGCAACTCCCGGGATGTGTTCAGACTAAAATTGTATTCGGATGATTCAGGCTTTGAGAAAAAAATTTACGAGCAGAACCTGCACAGGCCAGGACTGGCGCTTGCCGGATTTTTTGATTTATTCTCCTTTGCCAGAGTGCAAGTTTACGGAAATACCGAGATGAGATTTTTATCTCAGCTGCCTGAAGAAAAAAAAATTGAAACACTGGAAAGAATATTTAAATTTGATATCCCGTGCATTATTCTTACAGATAACAATGAACCATTTCCTGTTCTTATTGATCTAGCTAACAAAAATCATATCCCTGTGTTTGGTTCGCCATTTTCAACTACAAAACTTATATATCTTGTCAGTGATTTCCTTGATGATCAGTTTGCGCCGAGGATTTCCATACACGGATCTTTGGTTGACATTTATGGCGTCGGAGTACTTTTTGTCGGAAAATCTGGTATTGGAAAGAGCGAAGTAGCATTGGATCTGGTTGAAAGAGGTCACAGATTGGTAGCGGATGACTTAATTATCCTTACAAAAAAGGGGGAGGGAATTTTGATGGGTTCTGGTACCAATATTGCTAAACATTTCCTGGAAATTCGCGGCCTCGGCATTATTGATGTTGAAAGAATGTTCGGTGTCAGGGCTATAAGATTTCAGAAAAGGCTTGAAATTGTGGTTGAACTTGAACTTTGGGATGAGGATGGTGAATATACCCGGACAGGTTTGGAGGAGAAAACAGTTAATATCTCCGGAGTTGAAATCCCCTACGTTAAACTGCCGATTCTTCCCGGGAAAAATATCACCGTTATTTCTGAAGTTATCAGCTTGAATTATTTGCTTAAACATTACGGGTATGATACAGCAAAATTATTCTCTGAAAGACTAAACAAGAAAATACTCCTTAAAGATTATGAAGATCTGAGAGGGGTTGATTATTTTGAACATGATTTTGAATAAAATATGCCTGATATCTTGACAAATGCAAATCATTTTTTTACATTCCGCCACTATTTATGAAGAAATTATTTTACTTCTCCAAAACCAAACTTCAGTTTGTAGAAATTAAGAACTACAAGTCCAAACTTGCAGGATTATTTTCCGGATCTGTTATTTTGCTGGCAATCTTGGTTTTTGGTGTTTATTCTCTTATTTCTTCGGTACTTGGGGTTAATAATATGTCCGTTATAGAAGAAAATAAACTTCTTCATAAAAAACTTCAGGAGATAGTACCCCTTTATTCCGCATTAGATAAAGAGTTAGATAGTTTAATTGAAGTAAATAATAGGCTTCGAATTGCCGCGAATTTAGAATCTTCAGATATAAATGAAAACCTGTTTGGTGTAGGTGGAGGCTATTTCGATAATTTCCAGGACTTCGGTGTAAACAAAACCCAGCAGTATCTATCCCAGGCATATTCACTGCTTGATGAAGTTACTAGGAAGATAAATTTTGAAAAGCACCAGTACTATGAAATATCTAATAAACTAGAATTAAATAAGAAGCTTTTTTCGGCCATTCCTGCGATTAAACCCTGTATGGGGGATCTTTCTGTACACGGTTTCGGAATGAGAATTCACCCGATTTTAAAGGTAAGAAGGATGCATGAAGGAATTGATATCATTACTAATACAGGAACTCCGATATATGCAGCCGGAAACGGCGTTATTGATTTTGTGGGAAGAAACAAAGGTTATGGTTTAGAGGTAGAAATCAATCATGGATTTGGTTACAGGACAGTATACGCTCATTTAAGCAGTGCTAAAGTCAAAGTAGGGCAAAAAATAAACAGAGGGGATCAAATCGCAAAGACCGGGAATACAGGGCTGTCTTCCGGGCCACATCTTCATTATGAAGTGCATCATAATGGTGTAAAACAAAACCCTGTGGACTATTTCTTTGATGATCTTTCCCTTTTTTAGATAATTTTATTTTAAAAAAATTTTATTATTTAAATAATTATGCGGAGCGGGAGCTATGATTTGGACGGTAGAATTGGCTTCATATTTAGATGATGCCCCCTGGCCGGCAACTAAAGAGGAATTAATCGATTATGCTGATAGAATCGGAGCTCCTTATGAAGTTATTGAAAATCTTATGGAACTGGAAGATTCCGATGAACCGTACGAATCTATTGAAGATATTTGGCCTGATTATCCTTCGGATGAAGACTTCTTTTATAATGAGGACGATTATTAAAGATATACCGTTTTATCTCGTTTATGGATGATATTTGGAATGGAATTTACGGTCAAGCTTTAGTTAAAACTACACTATCTAATCTTCTCGGTTCAACAAAAATTCCCCATGCTTTTTTATTCCAGGGTATTCCCGGAATAGGAAAGGAATTTATTGCAGTCCGGTTTGCCCAGGCTTTAAATAAAAAATTTAATGAGAATATTAATCTAAAAATCCTGAATTCAATTGCCAGCTTATCGGAACCTTATCTAAAATATATTATCCCGCTGCCAAGGGGTAAAAATGAGGGGGATGAAAATAGTCCCACTGAAAAACTTTCCAACGACGATATACAGCTTTTAAGAGAAGAACTTGAAAAAAAAATCAATAATCCTTATTATAAAATCAAGCTGCCGCATGCTTCAATAATAAAAATTAATAGTATTAGAGATATTAAAAAATTTCTCTCGCTTGCTTATACCGATGTTAGATACAGGGTTATTTTAATTTCCGATGCACATTTAATGAATGAAGCAGCCCAGAATGCCTTATTAAAAAATCTTGAAGAGCCGCCGGAAGGAGTTGTCTTTATTCTTTCCACGCCGTATCCTGCGCTTCTTCGGGAAACTATAAAATCAAGGTGCTGGATTTTAAATTATCAGCCGCTCGGTAATGATGATATCAAAAAAATTCTCGTAAATTATTTTAAAGCTGATGAAGATTTGGCAAAAGAAGCAGCTCCCTTTGCGGGAGGTTCTGTCCAGACAGCAGTAAGTCTGCTTGAGCATGATTTTGAAAATTTAAGGGATAAAACAATTTTAATTTTAAGATATTCACTGGGGAGAAAATATCATTCCGCTTTAAATGAATTTTCATCATTCTTATCCACCGGAGATCCGGAAACTATTAAATTATTAATCCAGATGATAATGGTATGGCTGAACGATCTGCAGAAATTTAAATGCGGGGAAAAAAATTATTTTTTTGAACGATACCTGGATACGCTGGAAAAATTTAATTCTAAATTTCCGGAAATCAAGTTAGACAATATTGTATCGAAACTTGATAGTTTATCCTCTTTAATTCAAAATAACATTAATATTAATTTAATTGTCCTTAATTTAGTTTGCGAGCTCGGATCATTGACAGTTCGAAGATAATCCAATTCGAACAGCCTTTTAGTAATTCTAATTTCTTTGCAATTAATCGATCCATTTTTTAGTTTAAACCCTCGGTTATCGAACTAAGGGAAAAACTTATCAAAAAATAAAACCATAGGAATGATTTTGAGAAAAATATCAGAACTTATAAAAAAGTCTCCCTTCTGGTTTATTACAATTTTAGTTTCACTTTTTTCTATCCTTTTTTTTATATATCTCCCTTTCGAAATCAGCATTTTTCCGGAAAATCCTGTCCGCAAGCTTTACTACATTGATAATATTTCCGATGCCCACCTCAAGATTATAAAAAAATTCAACGAGAAGTATAAAAATGAAATCGAAGTTATCCCTGTGAACCTTCCTTTTTATCATTTCACAACAAATGACAGAAAGGAAATACTTACACGTTCACTTAGAAGCCGCAGTGACGGAATCGATATTTTTGCCGTTGATTTAATCTGGATCCCGAGATTTGCAAAATGGGGCTACGCTATGGACAGACGCTTTAGCGAGAAAATTATTAATAATGTTAATCAAGGAGTCTTAAAGGCGTGCTATCATAATAAAAATTTAGTAGCCTTTCCTCTTTTCCTGGATATCGGCGTTTTATATTACAGGAAAGATCTCATCCGGCAGCTTCCCGATGCAGAGATTGTGGAAAAAAAAATTCAGACTTCGCTGACATGGGAAGAATTCATTTCTCTCGGAAACCGGTTCCGCAATTCACCTAATCCATACTACATATTTACCGGAAGCAACTTTGAAGGAATGATGTGCTGCTACCATGAAATGCTTTCTAATGGTGAAAGTGAAAATATTTTTTACAGCAGCAATATAAATTTAAACAATGATTCCTCCAGAAGAGCATTGCAATTAATGGTGAATTTAATTCATAAATATAAATTTTCGCCGTTTGAAGTGACGCATTTAGATGAATATAAAAGCTACATTTATGCAAACGAAAAAAATGCAGTATTCTTAAGAGGATGGGTAGGATATCATAAACAATATAAAGCTTTTTTAGAGGATACTTCCAATGTCTCTAATATGGAGATTGCCCCGCTGCCGCATTTTGAAGGGAATACTACTTCGGGCGTATTCGGCGGTTGGAGCTTAATGATTTCCAAATTCTCAAACAGAAAAGAAGAAGCCTTAAAATTCATTAACTTTATGTTTGAAAAAGAAAATCAAAAAATTCTGTATGAATTCGGCGGGTACCTTCCGATTAATTTGGAAATTTATAGGGACAGCCTTTACTTAATTAATCATAAAGAGCTGGACCAGATTCAGAAGCTGCTTGTATGGGGAAAACACAGGCCATTTCTGGATAATTACACAAGATTATCGGAAATCATGTCGCGCCATTTTCATAAAGCATTGCAGGAAAAAATTTCTGTTGATGAAGCATTAAATTCTGCCACCGCACAAATTATCAGAGAAAAAAGAGTTTTGAAATAATATGGAGTTTTAATATGAAATTCCCCTATAGATTTCATGCTGTCCGCTTCGAATGGAGACATATATTAATAATTTTTCTTACGCTGGTTATTTTCCAGGTATTTGTTGCTCATTTACAGCGGAATACAATAAGCGGCCTTCTCTCCGATACAATGGATTGGTATAAACAGAATTCAGCAGAGCAGATCGGCAATTTAAGCACTACTTCACTGGAACTCCTTCTTGAATCCGAACCTCTTGATGAAACTGAAGACCAGGCAACAAGGGAAAAAAATATAATTCACGCTCTTAACAGTATTTTAAAGCAGCCTCTGATGAAGAGGAATGTTGAAGAAATGTGCGTCATTCTTCCTTATAACGATAAATTTATTGCCATGGATCTTGGACAGTCGGTATATTCATATTTCTATAATCAGGAGTTTACGGACACTCTCAGCAATCCTATTTACCGCGATGCCGTTGCAAGGTATTCCGGGATTCATAACACAATGATTAATTCTGAATTAATTACAAGTTTTGAAGAAGCACAAAATATATTTCACGTTTATATTCCATTAGTTCCCCATGGTGAATATGGAGGCGCCGTTTATTTAAAAATTAATCCCGATCTCTCTTTTATAAGTCAGCAGATTCTTTCAAGTTTCAATAAAACTGCAGTTTTTTTCTCATCGCTTATTCTGCTGGGGCTCCTAGCAATGCTCTACATTTCAACATATACACTTCGTGAAAGGGATAAAGCCAGGGAATTGTTGTTTGCTGAAAGGGAGCAGCATTTACGGGAGCATATTGCTCAAAAGAAAGAGCATCTGTTTACGAAACGAATTTACCATACTCACCATAAAGCTGAAAAAGTAATGGGCTTTATAAACGAAGATCTGGATAATGCAGATGAAAAGAATATTAAAGAGATAAAATACAGAGTATCAAAATACGCAAACTTCATCTCACGGGTAATTTACGATATGAAGTGGTACAATCCGCCTATTCAAACAATCCGGAACCAGATTTTTAAGACCAATCTTAATGAGGTATTAAGATTTGTTATTAATAATATATTTCTAAGGATTTCCTATCAGGTAAAAACGATTAAATTTATTTTTAATCTGGATGAAAATCTGCCGTGCATATCTGTTAATGAATTTGTTGCGTGGGAAGTTATTGAACCGATAATACAAAACGCCATCGATCATTCGGATAAAGACCAGATTATAGTTACAATATCCACAATCTTTGATCCGGCGAAAAAATATTCCACCGTGGTTATTGAAGACAACGGAAAAGGAGTCAGGCAGGATCTTTTAGAAAGAAATGAATACGGAATTAAACGAATTTTTCTGGAAAATATATCTACCAAAGAAGAAGATAAAAACTGCGGCTACGGCTGTTACCTTGCATATGAAATTGCGAAGAGATGCGGCTGGGAGATTGATGCTGAAAATAAAGAAGACGAGGGATGCAGATTCAGTTTATTAATAAAACACTCATAAATAGATAGCTTTATTTTTGATCAGGAGTATAATAATTTTCCTTTGATATTGTTGAAATTAAAGAGGAATAATAATGCATTTCGATAAACTAATTAATATTTTATTAATTGAAGATGAATCATACGATGTAAATCGCATTAAAAGAACCTTGGCTCCTTTCAGCGACCGGCTTGTAATTAAAGAAGCAGTAGCGGACGGCCAATCGGCCATTAAACTTTTATCCGAAAGAAAAGAAGAATTTGATGTAATTATTATGGACTACCAGATTGTCGGTCCAATTACAGGGGAAAAATTAATACTCCGTATTAAATCCATAGACCCCTTTATACAGATAATTGTAATAACAAAAATGACAATAAATACTACCGACTTTGAATTTGCAAATAAATTAATTGAAGCCGGTGCAATGTGGTTCTGTACAAAATATCCCTCCGACATTAAGGAATTTATTTATCAGCCCACCGATCTTTTATTATCGATTTTAAATGCTTATGAAAAAAAGCGCCTGAATCAGGAAAAATCAAGATCGAATTTAAAATTAAATGAATCAATTCAGAATATCCTTAAATATAAAAAAATTATCGGAGAATCCCCGGCAATTGTCAGGCTAAGGAAGCAGATGGAAAAGGCATCGCAGCAGGATGCAACAATTCTTATTTCCGGGGCGTCGGGAACGGGAAAAGAACTCGTTGCGACACATATACACTATTTAAGTAAAAGAAAATATGAAAATTTTGTATCTATCAATGCCGGAAGCATTCCTCAAGAACTGGTTGAAAGTGAATTATTCGGATTTGAAAAAGGATCCTTTACGGGTGCCGTAAATTCTAAGAAAGGTCTTTTTGAGGTTGCAAATAACGGGACAATTTTTCTAGATGAAATCAGCGAACTTTCAATGTCTTCCCAGGTAAAGCTGCTTAGAGTTATGCAGGAAGGAGAACTCGATAAAATAGGCCGCCAGGGTAAAGTAAAAGTAGATGTCCGTATTATCGCCGCTACAAATATCGACCTGGAAAAAGCAGTTGAAGAAAAGAAGTTCCGCGCCGACCTATATTACCGGTTGAATGTAATTTATATATACCTGCCGACCTTGAGAGAGCGTATCGAAGATATTCCTTATCTCATGGAATATTTTATAGAGAAGTACTGTAATCAGATGTCTGTCCCGGCACCGGCCTTAAGTAATGAAGCGTTGGAGATTCTGAAATCGTATGAATGGCCCGGCAATATAAGGCAGCTCCAGAATGTAATCCAAAGAATTTTAATTTCATGCGAAGGTGAAATAAAAGCAGACGATGTTCTGAATGTTATCGGTTCCAAGAAAATCGGATCAATTTCGGGACCTGAGTTCTGGTTTGGGGATAAAATATTGTCGTGGAAAGAAATGGAAAATATCTTTAGATGGAGGTACTTCAATTATGTTAAGGATAAAACCAGCTCAGAATCGGAAGCAGCCCGAAAATTAGGGATAGCACCATCTAATTTTTACCGCATGTGCAACAAATTGGGGATGAAATAACTGAAATTTCTGCACAAGTATGTTTTAAATTGAAATATCTCACACTTGCATAATCTTATAACCGGCTAAAATTTTCTTCTTGTCTTTTAACATCCGTTTATAGAGCACGGGAAAGCAATGTAGATTTATGGTGCATGATTTATTAGGAAAGGAAATTTTGATGTTGGTTGACGAACTAAATTCAGCCGGTTCGCATTCATAGTGTTTGATGCATCAAATATTCCAGCGGAATATATTTTTATACTTTACAAGCAAACAACCTAGTATTCACAAAGAAAATGGTCTCAATGAAATAATCACTATAGTATAGATCCATTTTAAGAGTCAGCCGGTATTATTTAGCCTGCGGTTTTATTTATATACTCTGAACTTTTTGGAGAATTTCGCCGAACAACCCACCTGGTTTTTATCATTTTAATATAAACCGTCATAATAAGTCGTTATTTTTTTGATATAAAAATCTGTTTAGATAAATCGAAAATCCTTCTTTATCCTCTATTTTATTAAAAATTCGCAACCGGTATAATCATTGATTAACAAAAAAGGGCATTATTGTGTCAAAAATTAAATAGAGAGTAATTATTGTTTGGTTTATCTACAGTTGGTGCTTTTCTATATTTTTTACTTTTTCTCTCGCTTATCTCTATAACTATGTATGTTTCCAGGCCAAAGGAAATAACAATCGAAAGCTTTTTTTTCGGCAATAGAAACAAACACTGGTTCCTCCTCAGCATCTCTTTTTTGACCTGCTCGGTAATCACCCCTTATTTTATCGGACTAATCTGGTTTTCAAAGATTTCAGGAATTGCCTTAATCTACGGCGCAGTTTCTATAATAATGCTCATTATCCTGGGCTTCTTTTTAAGTCCCATCTTTTTGAAATTAAAAATAAACACTCTGCCGGAATATTTTGAAAAAAGATTTAACAGGAGCTGCAGGTCTTTTCTTTCGGCAGTTTATATTCTATATAATATATCGATCAGGCTTATTGTAATCCTTGTTATAGGCAGTATTTTTATAACCAAGATTACCGGTTCCGATGCTTACTCTTCACTCCTTTTCTTCCTTATTATAACAGGGATTTATGTAATTGTGGGAGGTCTGCAGGCGGAAATCTATGTGAATGTAATTCAAATGTTTTTAATAATAGTCAGCCTCTCAGGTTTTATGTTTTGGTTTGTCAATCAAGGGGAGGGAGTAAATTTAATTGCTTCTAACTTCTCTTCAATGTTTGAATTTATTAATGATTCAGAACCGGGTATAAGCGGAATATTTATAGGTCTGCCAATTTTAGGATTCTGGTTCGGGTGTGCAGACCAGTGCATGGTTCAAAAAGTTTTATCCGGGAAGAATATATCTTCCGTAAGAAAAGCTACTTTTCTCTCCGCTTTTCTGCAGTTCATACCGGTTTTAATTTTTATTCTTCCCGGATTTGTAATGCTTTACTTATTTGAAGGGGCTTCGTCAGAAGAATCTCTTAATACAATTTTTTATTCGGGAATACTTCCGGAAAGTTTACGCGGGGGTTTGATTATTGGTATAGCAGCTGTATTAACAGCTTCATTTGCCAGCCTGTTTAACAGTACATCTGCCCTGGTTACTTTTGATTTTTATAAAAGCCGAAATCCTGCCGCAACTGACAGAAAGCTTATTCTAGTTGGAAGAATGACTACAATAATCTTATTGATCTTTTCCGTAATGTTAATTCCAATTGCGCAGACTTTAGATTTCGATATCTGCTTATGGATAATAAAAACATTCTGCTTTTTTATTTCACTTATTGCGGCGGTATTTCTCATTGGTCTCCTTAACAGCAGCATTAATGGCGCTTCTGCACTTGTAACATTAGTCGTCATATCTGTTCTAATAATCGTAAGAATAATTTCGGAAGCATTTTTTCAAGATAGTTTTTTAAACAGCGGAGTAGTTGCATGGTATATAGGTTTAAATTTTCTTGAATTTTCTGTTTTCATTTTTATTCTTTCAGGAATATTTTTGTTCAGCATCAGTAGAATAGAATTAGTACAGCGTATAGTATTTGTATCGCTTAAAGCTTTTAAAAGATTTTTTTTAAGACTTAAATATATCTGGAACTTATTTAGCAAAGTTTTCATTTGAGTCATTTATTTATCGGAAAAAGGTAAAACATAAAAATGGATTTTTTAAAATCCAATATGAGGAGAAAGCTTATGTTATCTTATAAATACCGGATTTTCATCTTGTTAATATCTGTTCTTACTATCTGTGCAGGTATTATTTATGCCGGGACTACAGGAAAAATTGCCGGTAGGGTAATTGATAAAGAAACAGGGGAGCCTCTACCGGGTGTTAATATCTTGGTTCAGGGAACAACGCTTGGTTCCACAACTGATATTGACGGCTATTATACAATTCTTCAGGTACCGCCGGGAACTCATATATTAATCGTCAGCATGGTTGGCTATGCCAAAATAACAATTAGAAATGTTCAGGTTCATATCGATCAAACCACCCCGGTTAATGTTCAGATGGTTTCTGAAGCAATTGAAATGGAGAATATTACTGTAACCGCAGAAAGGAATGTCGTAAAAAAAGATGTATCCACCAGTGTAGCTGCAATAGTTCCGGAAGAAATTGAAGTGTTACCGGTTACATCTATTGGTGATGTTGTGAGCATGCAGGCAGGAGTTGAGGAGAATTTTGTAATCAGAGGAGGTCAATCGGAGGAGTTGCTTTATCAGATTGACGGCGTTACACTCAGAGACCCTGGAAATAACAAACCTATAACAATGGTTGCTTTATCGTCAATCCAGGAAGTATCCGTGGAGCGCGGAGGTTTTAATGCCGAATATGGACAAGTGCGTTCCGGATTAATAAATATTGTTTCAAAAGAAGGGGACGAAAATTCTTACACCGGCTCCATACAGGTAAAATACAGTCCTCCGACTCCTAAACATTTTGGAATGTCTGTATATGATCCGAACTCAATGTGGAACAGACCCTATCTTGATCCTGCAGTCGCATTTACAGGCACGGCCGGCGGCGCATGGGACTTATATACTCAGCGGCAGTACCCAAACTTTGTAGGATGGAATGCAATATCACAGCAGCTTTTGTCGGATAATAATCCTAATAACGATTTATCTCCTGCTGCAGCTCAGCGTCTTTGGATGTGGGAACACCGCAGAAGGCCTGTTACTGATCAGCCTGATTATAATATTGATGCAGGTTTTGGCGGTCCATTCCCGTTTATCAGTAAGTCCCTCGGTAATTTAAGATTTTTTACCAGTTTTCGTTTTGAAAGAGAAATGCTACTAATCCCTCTGAGCCGGGATGATTATCAGGAATATAATTTCTTAGGCAAGATAAATTCAGATATTACAAATGATATGAGATTGACGATCTCAGCTTCCGTCGGTAAATCGTATAATGTTGCAATGAATGCAGATGATTCG
>DAISZW010000017.1:0-15375 GCA_036824595.1 Ignavibacteriaceae bacterium | reverse complement strand
GATCTCAGCTTCCGTCGGTAAATCGTATAATGTTGCAATGAATGCAGATGATTCGCAATTTAATAATACTTCTTTCGGTGTAAATGCCGGTGCAGGCTCACAGCGATTCTGGAATCCGACTGATTATTTGAGATCGCCTTTGTCAATAGCACAACAGCTAGCGGACCATAGGGCGAGCAGGATTTATACTGAGTCCTGGTACAGCCCTGCTGAAGTAAGTCATTATGCTCTTTCCGGTAAGTTAACTGATTTCTTAACCTCAAATACATTTTATGAGATTTCTTTTGAACATGTCAGCCGTAAATATGAAACCGGGCCGCTTCCTGCAAGAGATCTGTCTCAAATTTACGAAGTAATCCCTGGTTACCCCGTTGATGAAGCTCCGTTAGGATGGGACAGCAGGGCGATTTCAGGTATTGGTGATCCGGATATGTTTTTTGGAGGCCACTCTTCGCAAATGCGTGATTCCAGCGAATCAAAGTCTTATGCGCTTAAATTTGATATATCCAGTCAGGTAAATAAAGAGCATCTGATAAAAGCAGGTGTGGAATTTTCGTATTTCGATCTTAACCTTAATTACGGCAAGGTAAGTCCTGCCTTCGATGATGTCAATTATGTAAAAGATAAATGGAATCCATACAGATTATCAGCCTATATTCAGGACAAAATTGAAATGGGAGTTGGATTTATTGCCAACATCGGTGTGAGAATGGATTTAAGCAACCCGAATACGGAATGGGTAGACGTTGGTCCTTTTGATCCATATTATTCCAGTAATTTCGATGAGAATATTGATTACCCCAAAAAGAAAGCAAAAGTTGACATAGCAATCAGTCCTCGCTTGGGAATTTCACATCCGATAACGGACAATTCAAAATTATACTTTAATTACGGACACTTTAAACAATTGCCTGCCTACCAGGAAACATTTAGAATCGGACGCGGAAATTCAGGTGCATTGGCTAATATCGGCGATCCGAACCTGGTGGAAGCAAAAACAATAGCTTATGAGCTTGGTTATGATCATTCATTCGATATTTACTTATTACAAATACAAGCTTTCTACAGGGATATCACAGATGTTCAAACATATACTAACTACACAAGTGAGAATAAAAGTATAGGATACTTTAAGGCTACTAATGATAACTACCTGGACACTCGCGGTGTCGAATTGACCTTTAAAAAATCTGCAGGTGACTGGGTACGCGGTTTTGTTACATTTACTTACCAGATTAGTACTAACGGTGCATTTGGTCCCGGCCGTGTTAATGATGATCCGCAGCAGCAAAGGATTATTGACCAGACAACTCAAAATGTCTATCAGCAGAAACCGGTTCCCCTGCCGAGATCGCGTGCAAGCATAACATTTTTAACACCGAGCGTTTACGGACCTAAATGGAGCGGTATCAATCCCGTAGGAGACTGGTCGCTCACAGTATTAGCTGATTGGAGAGCAGGTGAGTGGGTAAACTGGAATCCAAATCAGGTCCGTGAAATCGCAAATATTGTTCAAAATGTCCAGACTAAAAATTATTTTAATATAGATCTGCGGTTAAATAAAACTTTCAATTTTAATTTCCTTGAACTGATGCTTTTTGTAGATGTTAGGAATGTGTTAAATACGAAAAGGTTATCGGGAGGAAGCTTCTATGATGCCAGGGATATGGAATTTTATATTAATTCTCTCCATCTGCCAAAGAGTGATGCCTACAATAATATTCCCGGGGATGATCGTGTTGGAGAATATCGGAAGGATGGGGTCGAATTCCAGCCGATTATTTCAGATTATTCAACAGTGGCAGGGGTAAGCAATCCTGAAACCCGGCCTTTCTATTATGAGACTTCTACAGGCCGCTATATGCAGTATCTTAACGGAAACTGGCAGGAAGTTCCTCAGGATAAATTAAATCAGGTACTGGATGATAAAGCATATATAGATATGCCTAACAATACCTCTTTCAATTTCCTGAATCCAAGACAAATTTTCTTCGGAATTAATTTATCATTCAAATTATAAATCAATGAATTGCGACAAACAGAGGTAAAAATCAAATGGCTATAAAAAAATTAAATAGAATCCTCGTTTTACTATCCTATTGCTGCGCATTTATATTGTTGTATCAGCAGATTACTTTAGCTCAGGCCGGGGTTCAGGGTACACAGCCGCAGGTAATTAAGTGGATGACTGTCGGCGGATTCCGCACCTGGTTTTCAAATGTAGGAGCTGAAGGGGAGTATTTCAGACGGGATAGAACAACTTATGTTGCTCAGGACCAGATAGACGGAATGCTCTATCCTGGCGAGTATAACAGCAGAATGAAAGGATATAAAATTTCTAAGGCATTATGGTTTGGTACAACCAATTTTTCCGATCCCGTTACAAATGTGCAATATCCCTATAAAGTTGTATCCATTGGACCGGCTGGTGTATATATGGGTACAGAGATAATTGCTGACGAATCGGTTGGAAATGTTGGTATCGAAATGATCGGAAAATTTGATCACCCTACTGTATACGTTGACGGCACCGTAGCTTCAATGATTGATTTTAATGATGAAGTAGATGTGCTGGATGATAATCTTCCATGTGACAGAATAATAATTAATAAATTTCATACCAGCCTTGGTTTAACTGTAACAAGAAAAATTATTGCATATTCCCAGCAGTATAATGACAACTATTATATTTATGAATATACATTAAAAAATACCGGTATTACAAGAAGCGGAACTCCGGTATTAAATAATAGACTCACAGGTGTAGTCTTATATACGTTAGGCAGATATTCTTTTGCCGGGGAGTCTTATACAGGCAGAGGTCAGGGAGATTGGTTTCCGGCAGCATCATCATGGGGAAGAAATACCTTAATAGATCATGTCGGCCAGGATGCTGGTCACCCGAACGATATTCAGGCTCTGATAGCATATTGGGGGCCTCATAGCACGAATATAGCTGGTAGTGTGGCAGGTGATATCGGTTTACCCGGACCAAGAGTGAATAATGTATGGACATTAGCCGCAACTCAATTTGCCGGAATTGCTCTGGTACATGCCGACCAGTCTCCTGGTAATACAACTCACGATAGAACAAAGCTTATTTCAACTGTTTCTGTCGGAGCTGATGCAACCAGAGATATTACCAATTCTCCGGCTTACCAGTATAATTCCGCTGTTATGACAAGAAAATACCTTGAATTCATGACTGCGGGTAATCCTAATCAAACACAAGCTGAACAGGTTGGTAAAGATGCAAACGGCTGGCCTACAGCTTACGCAAATACATTCGGATCGGATGCAGGCGGTTTTATTGGTACCCAAGGAATCGGTCCCTATGATCTTGCACCTGGTGACAGTGTACGAATTGTACTGGCAGAATGTATTTCCAGTATCAGCCGTACCAAAGCTTTAGAAGTGGCTCATAATTGGTTTACAAATAATACTGCGGAATTTGATTATCCGGACGGATATACAGGACCCCGGAATGATAGGAATGACTATAAGAATGCATGGGTATTTTCTGGTAAGGACTCTTTATTTCAGACCTTTAACAGAGTGATAGCAGCTTATAATAATAATTATAACATTCAGCAGCCCCCTCCGCCGCCGGATAACTTCGAGGTTAATTCGGGCGGTGACAGGATCAGACTATCATGGTCTAATACTGCTGAAACGTCTCCTAATTTTGACGGATACAGGGTCTTTAGAGCTGAAGGAAGAAATGATACTGTTTTTACCCAAATCTTTGAATGCCGGAAAAGTAAAGGACAGACCGTTGTAAATTCTTTTGACGATAAAAACGCACTTCGCGGCTTCAACTACTATTATTATGTTCAGTCCATCGATAATGGATCAACCAATGAGGTGGAACCCGGCGTTCCGCTGGTCAGCAGTAAATATTATACTATGACAAACAACCCTGCAGCTTTAAGACGGCCTGCCGGTGCTGCTCTTACATTTACAACAAAAAAATCTTATTCAGGAAAAGATTCTATAATTACAGTTATCCCTGCTACAAATGACACAATTGTAGACTATTATTTTCTTTTGCCAGTGTCTTTAGCAGATCCTTCGGGTACTGTAGTCCGCGGTTTAAAAGTAAATGTAAACGGGGTTAGACAATTGCCGGCTAGCTATAGTGCCAACAATGATACTTTAAGATTTATTAGAGTTCCAGATACTGATAGTGTCGAAGTTGAAATAATCTCACCCATATCTCAAAATATAGATGTAATATTTGCCGGAGATAACAGGATCAGAAGTTTCCCTTTACCAGAGTCAATTGTGGATATGAATGGTAACAGGTTGTATAACGTTGAGGTTAAGTTATATGAAGTAACTTCTATCGGTGATACGGCTGAAGTTGTTCCTACACCAACGTATGAACTTTTACACTTTTCTAACGCGCCGGATTCTCTAAAATTCGCAGCTGCCCCTTCTGATACCAGTTATATTACAGTTGGGTTTACAGCAATCCCGCGGCAAAGGAATTATGAGCTTTCTAAAATAAGAATAGTTCCAAATCCATTTAATATCAAAGCAAGAAATATTCAATTCGGCGAAACAGATCTTACAACTTTAGACAGACTTGCTTTTTATAACCTGCCTCCGGTCTGCAGAATAAAAATATATACCGAAACAGGCGATTTAATAGAAACCATTGAGCATACAAACGGCAGCGGAGACGATTACTGGCATTCACTTACATCATCCAGACAAGTTGTAGTAAGCGGCTTGTACATAGCCTATTTTGAAGTTACCGAAGATTATGCAGATGAAATTACCGGAGAGGTGCTGTACAGGAAGGGAGATAGTATTTTCAAAAAGTTTGTGATTATAAGATGATTAAAACCTGGCCGAGCGAAATACGGCAGGTATCAAAATCTAAAGAGTATTATTGAAAAGGAGAATAAAGTGAAACGGTTACAAAAATTTTATATAACCGCAATAATAATCGGATTATTTACATCCATATCATTCAGCCAGGAGAAATTGGCACAAACCGGATTTAATTTCCTAAGCATCTCTTCAGATGCCAGAGCGAGCGCCCTGGGAGATGCGGTAAATTCTCTTTCCGGTTTTTCAGGAGCGCTCGCTCATAACCCTGCCTCTATGGCGGATATGCAGACTATGCTCAGTTCATCTTTCAGTATGAATAAATGGATAGCAGACATTGATTATCTGGCTGCCAGTTTGATAGTTGCACCTTATGAAGGTGATTATGGTACTGTAGGATTCAGCCTTCAATCTGTGGATTATGGTGATCTGGAAGGGACGGTTGTTGATAGAAATAATCCTAATGGTTATTCAGAAACAGGAAATTTCAGTCCCACTGCTCTGGCTATTGGCGTAGGCTATGCTACAATGATTAGTGAACAGTTTGCTGTCGGTGCGCAGATCAAATATGTAGCTCAGGAACTCGGCGAGAGTACATTCATGACTGCTGCAGGCGATATTTCAACCGAGAAAAATAAAGAAAGCGCTTTAGCTTTTGATTTTGGCACCATTTATAAAACAGGGATTAAAAGTATTGCTTTCGGTATGTCTGTAACAAATTATTCGGAAGAAGTTAAATTTGAAGAGGAGGGATTCCAGCTCCCTCTGTTATTTACAATAGGAATATCTGCAAATGTTTTTGATTTTTTTAAAATGCCTTCGTTTGATCAGGACTTGCTTGTGTCCTTTGATTGGACACACCCGAGATCGCATCCGGAACAAATAAAAATTGGTGCTGAATACAAGGTTCTGGATGTATTATCCCTCAGAGGCGGATATATCGGCGGGAATGATGAAAATAGTTTTTCTTTTGGTGTCGGCGTTTCCTATTTCGGAGTCGGATTCGATTATGCACTTACTCCGTTCGGAGTGTTCGATAATGTTCACAGATTTACAGCACGTCTTTCATTGTTATAAGACAAAAGGGTATAAAAATGAAAAATAAAAATACGGTCAATCATTTAGCAGATTTTATAAAATCATCCCGTAAAATTCTTATCGGCTCTTTAATTGTTTCCGCTGCCCTTATTCTCAATAGCTGTGTTGATTTTGAAGAACCTGCAGCAATTTATGATCCTTCGTATCCCAAAACTGATGACCCTGTTATCACGGGGGTTGCACCTGCCGGTATTGCCATGGGCGGTGTTAGAGAGATACGGATTACAGGACAAAATCTGGGCGTAAAAGGTTCGGATACCGATTGGGTTTTTGTCGGCGGTGTCCGTGCAGAAATTAAAGAGATTATAGGAACCCAGACTATTGTAGTCTACAGACCTCAATTGTCTGAAGGGAATTATGGCTCACAAATCCAAATAAATGTTACAGCTCCGAATGCAATTGATACATCGGCTAATACAGAATATATGGTTGAAAGTCCCGGTGAAACAGTCGGAAATTACGGAACAAACTTCAGCGGAAATGTTTTTTTGGCGGTTGATTTTGATAATCAGGAAAATATCTATATTGCAACCGGCAGGGCTGTTTGGAGAAATGATCCTTCCGGGAATACTCTTGCTCAAATGGCCGGAAATTTTCCCAGGAATCCTTTCGAATCGATAACTGACGCTAAATTAGGACCCGGAACTCCCGGGATAAATATGTACCTGGCTTGCGGTATTGATATTATCTACCGTGTCAGGGTTGATACTGTTCAGACTGGTACGGTAAGACCCGCGGCTGTAGATACTCTTCCGGGCAATGTCAGCAAATTAGACTTTGATGCAAACGGTAATATATATTCGGGCGGCAGCGCCGGAGTCTTTTTGACAACGCTGAGCGACGGCAGTACATCTCAAAGCCTGGGTTATGAAGGCACTACGAATATTAAAGGACTTCGAATAGTATATGAAGGAACTAACGGATATATTTATGTGGGAGATTCTCTCAATATCTGGAGAAGTCAAATAAATTCAGATGGATCATTAAGCGGAAAAGAAGTTTTACTTAATCTCTCTTCTATCCCGGGTCTGAGTACTTATTTTATAAGTTCATTTGATATCGATGAGAACGGAAGTATTTATCTTTGTATAAACCATCCGACTTATAAAGTATTTTTTAGAGAAAATGAAAATTCAGTTACTCCATATTATTATGATACCGGTATTTTACCAAATACTGTTAATTTATTAGCATGGGGAACCGACAGATACCTCTATTTAATCAGCAGCTCATTAAGACAGTCTGGTTCAACTCTTTATGCATCAGAGAGACTTTACAGAATGACACAGGATAAAAACGGTGCTGCTTATCAGGGAAGAAATTTTATTCCATAAATTATAATTAACATAAACTTTCAATGACGGGAAGGAAGGAGGTTGGGAAAGAAAAAAATTTTTCTAGAGGTTCTTGTTTTAAACAAATTAATTAATCAAAATTTGGAGGTAAAAATGACTATCAGAAAAACCTTACTATCAATTCTTAGTCTGGTTTTTATTGCCGGTATTGCTCAAGCGCAAGTGGCGAAAGTTGTATTGCCTGATACTGTATATTATATTCCAAAAACCACTGTTGCACCGGTTATTGACGGTGTAATTGACGATGTTTGGAAAGTTACAGATTGGAATTTCCAGAGAACTTATGTTGTTGACAACGATGCGACTCCGCCTGACGATCGTACCGATCTTACAGGAATGACTAAAGCTCTGTGGGATGATGAAAACCTGTATGTCCTATTCTACAACCAGGATGATGATATTCAGGATAACACAACAGATGCTGCAACCTATAATAAAGACGCAGTTGAAATTTATATTGACGGCGATAACAGTAAAGTTGCCGATAACACCGGATGCGATCCGGGCGGTGGAAGATGTGTAGATGATTTCCAGATAACTATACCTCATGTATTTATGGGAAATGAAGCTGATACAGTAGATGGTATTGGATTAGAAGCTTCTATAGATCTGACCGGTATTGAATTCAAAATTGCTGAAGTAGATGCTGAAGTCAACTTAGGTGGATGGTTAGTTGAATTTAAAATACCGCTTGAAACTTGCGGGATAGATCCCTCTCCAGGAACTAAAATTGGATGGGAACTGCAGCAGGATGAAGATGACGGCCCCGATGCCGGACGTGATGATATGTCCAAGTGGTGGAGTGCATCTAACAACTCATGGACGGATGCAAGCATTTGGGGACAAGCAGTGCTTGGTGGACAAGCTGTTGATTCAGCATATATAATCGGAAAGCTTCCGTCCGGTACCAGCATAACAATTGACGGAGTAATGGATGCTGCTTATTTAGCCGGTTATCCTGCTACCATGAATGAATTCAGAGTTGGTGATCCGCCGTCAGGAACTGAACCTGATAATGCATTAGAAGATGCTCTGTTAACTACATATGTTCTTTATGATAACGATAACCTATACTATTTCATGGATGTCATCGATGATGATATTCAGGATAATGTTTCAGATGGTGCAACCTATAATAAAGATGCTGTCGAGATTTATATTGACGGCGATAACAGTAAAGTTGCCGATAACACCGGATGCGATCCGGGCGGTGGAAGATGTGTAGATGATTTCCAGATAACAATACCTCATGTATTTGAGGGAAATGAAGCTGATACATTAGATGGTATTGGATTAGATGCTTCTATAGATCCTACCGGTATTGAATTTAAAGTTACAACAAAGGATGAAGGCGGCTGGGCTGTTGAGCTTAAGATTCCTATTGAAACATGCGGTATAGATCCATCCGAAGGAACTTTAATCGGATTTGAATTACAGCTTGATGAATCTGATGGCGATGATGCCGGAGCCCGCGGTAGTATGGAAAAATGGTGGAGCCCGTCAAATAACTCATGGACCGATGCAAGCATATGGGGTACTGCTAAATTAGGTCCTGAAATCGTCGTCGGCGTAAAACCATTGCCTACACCTGTTCCGACCAAATTCGCTTTAAATCAGAACTATCCGAATCCTTTCAACCCCTCAACCAGGATAACCTTCAGTGTTGCTAATCCTGATATGGTTACCTTGAAAGTATTTTCAGTGTTAGGAAAGGAAGTTGCAACTTTAGTAAATGAAAGAATGAACACCGGTACATATGAAGTAGATTTCAATGCTGCTGATCTTCCAAGCGGCGTATACTTCTACCAGATTACAACCGGAAATAATTCTGTTACTAAAAAGATGATGCTGCTCAAATAAATGGGTGTACCAGGCGTCCCGATCTTTATCGGGACGCTTTTTTTTTGAATTTAATTACTTCAACCGGAGCTCCTGATGAATCTTCATCTGATCGATATTGGAATTATAGCTTTATATCTCATCTTAACGATCTTCATCGGTTTTTATATTTCTAAGCGGGCTTCAAAAGATATTCATAATTACTTCCTGGGCGGAAACAAAATACCTTTCTGGTTTCTTGGTGTATCCGATGCTTCGGGAATGTTCGACATTGCCGGAACAATGCTGCTGGTATATTGGCTGTCGGTTTATGGATTGAAGAGCATCTGGATTCCGTGGATCTGGCCTGTATTTAATCAGATCTTTTTAATGATTTATTTATCTCCATGGCTTAGAAGATCGAACGTTATGACCGGTGCCGAATGGATGAAAACCCGCTTCGGGACAGGAAGAGGAGCTACTCTTTCCCATTTCATTGTAGTAATATTTGCTCTCATCAGCGTAATCGGATTTCTTTCTTACGGTTTCAAAGGAATCGGGAAATTTGCTGCGGCATTCCTGCCACCCTTAATAACAAATATTGATACATTAGCTCAATACCCTCAGATAAATGCAAATCTGTATGCATTAATTTTAATGGGTATTACAACTTTGTACGTAGTAAAAGGAGGAATGCTGAGTGTAGTAGCAACGGAAGTCGTGCAATATTGTATCTTGTCGGTATCTGCTATCGCAATCGGTATAATTGCTATGTACTATGTTTCCCCTGAAATGATTAACAGCGTCGTTCCGGAGGGCTGGAAAAGCATTTCATTCGGATGGAATGTGAATTTAGATTGGTCATCTGTGAACTCTGCAGTTGCCACCAAAGTAAGCGCATTCAATAAATGGATAGAAACAGATGGTTATTCCTTATTCGGTTTGTTTTTTATGATGATGGTATTTAAAGGATTATTTGTAGCTGCCGCCGGTCCTGCACCGAATTATGATATGCAAAGGATCCTCTCTACACGAAGCCCCGTAGAAGCGGCAAAAATGAACTCACTTGTAAGTATAGTCTTAAATCCGACAAGGTATTTTTTAGTTGCCGGTTTAACAGTTTTAGCCTTAACTAACTTTGATGAATTGTACAAGAGCTCTATTGTCAGTCCTGATTTTGAAGCGATTCTTCCAGAAGTGCTTGCACATTATGTCCCGGTTGGTTTACTAGGTTTGTTAATGACAGGTTTTATTGCAGCATTTATGAGCAATTTTGCAGCGACAGTTAATGCAGCTCCGGCATATATTGTAAATGATATTTATAAGCGTTACATAAATCCTAATGCTGATCCCAAAAAATATGTTGTAATGAGCTACATTGCTTCCGTTGCTGTTGTAATTGTTGGAATTACAATCGGTTTTTTTGTTGTGTCCATAAATCAAATAGCTCTATGGATTGTAGCCTCCTTATGGGGGGGCTATACCGCTGCAAATGTTTTAAAATGGTACTGGTGGCGTTTTAACGGATACGGATATTTCTGGGGAATGGTCGCAGGAATTTCTACTTCGTTAATATTAACTGTGCTTGATAATTTAAATTTAATCGCCTTTCTAGACAATTGGCCTTTGCCCAATAATCCCAGCATGAATTCTTTCCCTATTATCTTTTTCAACTCAATAATCGGCTGTATAGTTGCCACTTTACTAACGAAACCGGAGAGTGATGAAGTATTAATGAAATTTTATCACAATGTCAGGCCGTGGGGTTTCTGGAAGCCTATTTATCAAAAAGTGATTAAAATTGATCCTGAGTTTGAATCCAATAAAAATTTCAGACGGGATATATTTAATATTCTGATTGGTATAGGCTGGCAGATAACATTAATGGCCACTCCGGTGTATTTGGTACTGCGTGATTTTACTTCGTTCGGAATTTGTCTTGCAATTTTGCTGGTAACCTCTCTAATATTAAAGTTTAATTGGTGGAATAAACTTGAAGCTACGTATGGTGAAAAAAAATCGGAGTTGAAAATTCCCGAACCAAATAAAGAAATGCCGTTGATACTCGGTAAGTAGAGGAGACATTCTTTATATTCAACAAAAACTTTGAATTTTAAGTCGGAGTTCCTTAAAGGGAATAAATATAACTGTGTCTTTTGAGAATTGGAAATTATAATTATAACTTTGCTAGTATATATTGCATATGGAAAATTAATTTAATAATTCATGTAATTTTACTTGAAGTTGAACTCAAGAGGTGATTATGTTCAAGCCTATTAACCGCAGAAAAATTTTTTTTACTGCATTGTTATTAATCCTAATCAATTTTATTCTGGCAGATCAAGCTCTTCCTTTTAGTTCAAAGAATGATTCAACACCTGTCGAGAGGTATGGAAAGATTCGAGTAGAAGGAAACAAAATTGTCGATGAAAATGGAAGCCCAATAGCTTTACATGGAATGAGCCTCTTCTGGAGCCAGTGGATGGGAAAATATTATAATTCTTCTTGTATAGAATGGCTTCTCAACGATTGGAAATGCACAGTTGTTAGAGCAGCCATGGGAATTGAATCGGACGGTTATCTGACAAACCCGAATAGTGAAAAGAATAAAGTATTTGCTGTAATTGATGCATGCATTGATTTAGGGATTTATGTAATAGTGGATTGGCATGATCATAATGCGCATAATCATCAAGCTGAGGCAATTGATTTTTTCTCTGAGATTGCAGCTTTATATGGGGAGACACCTAATTTAATTTATGAAATATATAACGAACCTACTCAAGTTTCCTGGACGAATATTGTAAAACCTTATGCCGAAGCAGTAATCGATACCATACGTTCCATCGATCCGGACAATCTTATCATTGTCGGAACACCAACATGGTCTCAAGATGTGGATATTGCAGCAGCTAACCCCATAGTGAAGAGCAACATTGCATATGCCCTCCATTTTTATGCAGCGACTCATAAGCAATATTTAAGGAATAAAGCAATTTCAGCCTTAAATAAAGACGTTGCATTGTTTGTTACTGAATGGGGGACAAGCGAAGCTTCCGGAACAGGCATTCTGGATTCTATCGAAACAGAAATCTGGTGGGATTTTATGGACCGAAACAAACTCAGCTGGTGTAACTGGTCAATTGCAGATAAAAATGAAACTTCAGCAGCGTTAAATTCCGGTGCTAGTGAATTCGGAAATTGGGATGAAATTGATTTATCAGCATCTGGTGCATTTGTTAGAAGCAAATTAATATATTCAAATGATACGGTTAATACAGACGCAAACTCTTTGAAGCTATATCCATCATTCAATCTGCGACAGAATTACCCTAATCCATTTAATCCCTCTACAAAGATAATTTATGAAATAGGCAATAAGCAGCATGCAGTCTTAAAAATATTCGATATTCTCGGAAATGAAATTACTACACTTGTAAATGAAGAATTGCAGGCAGGAATATATGAAATAGAATTTCAATCAAATTTAGATAATAAAACCTTATCGAGCGGGATTTATTTCTGCCATTTACAAGCAGGTGAATATATTCAAATAAAAAAGATGATTTTAACAAAATAACTACAAAGGGACAATTAATGAGTTACGGATATTTTGATGATGTCCAGAAAGAGTATGCTATACAGCGGCCGAATACACCATTACCATGGATAAATTATTTGGGTACAGATAATTTTTTCGGAATAATTTCAAATACAGGAGGAGGATACTGTTTCTATCAGGATGCGCGGATGCGCCGTTTAACAAGATACCGCTATAACAATATTCCAATGGACAGCAATGGAAGATACCTTTATATCAAAGACGGTGATGTAATCTGGAATCCCATGTGGAAACCTATGCGGGTCCCTCTCGACAAATATGAATGCAGGCATGGACTTGGATATAGTAAAATCACCGGCGAGAAAAATGGACTGGAAGTATCGTCGTTATTTTTTGTCCCCCTAGAGTCGAGAAATGAAATCTGGCATGTAAAATTGAGTAATCATTCTAAGAAAACAAAAAAAATCCGCTTATGGAGTTTTATAGAATGGTGTCTGTGGGAAGCTTACGACGATATGACAAACTTTCAGCGGAATTATTCAATCGGACAAGTGGAAGTTGAGAATAGTACGATCTTCCATAAGACTGAATACAGAGAACGTAGAAATCATTATGCCTATTTTGCCGCAAATACAAATGTCTCAGGTTTCGATACCAGCCGCGATTCTTTTATCGGCGTGCACAACGGACTGGAAGCGCCTCAATCGGTGATGGAAGGGAACTGCAGGAACAGTATAGCGCACGGATGGCTTCCCATCGGTGTTCATCAAATTGATATTGAGCTTAAGCCAAGCGAAGAAAGAACTATTAACTTTATTCTCGGGTATGCAAAGAATCCTCCGGATGATAAGTTTAATAATGATGGTACAATCAAAAAGAATGAGTTTAATAAAGTATTATCTCAGTTTAGTGACGATTCAAGTGTTGAGGCTGCTTATTTAAAGCTGAAAAAATATTGGGAAGATCTCTTATCATCTTTCCAGGCTGATACTCCGGATCCGATAGTAAACCGCATGGCTAATATCTGGAACCAATATCAATGCATGGTTACATTTAACCTCTCCCGCTCGGCGTCTCTATATGAATCGGGAATCGGACGCGGTATGGGATACCGCGACAGCAATCAGGATGTGCTTGGCTTTGTTCACATAATTCCTTCAAGAGTGCGTCAGCGTATCCTGGATTTGGCATCAACACAGCTTTCCGATGGAACATGCTTTCATCAATATCAGCCACTTACGAAAAAAGGAAATGCCGATATTGGCGGAGGCTTTAACGACGATCCTTTGTGGCTGATTCTATCTGTATCTGCTTATATAAGAGAAACAGGTGATTTTGAAATTCTAAAGGAAAAAGCTGGATTTGCTGATGCCGATAATTCTAAAGCTACCTTAATGGATCATCTTGCACTCTCTCTTAAATACACTCTGAATAATCTCGGCCCTCATAGTTTGCCTTTGATAGGACATGCCGACTGGAACGACTGCTTGAATTTAAATTGTTTCTCTACATCGCCAGGTGAGAATTTTCAGCTTGCCGGTCATATCGAAAATGATAGGATCGCCGAATCAGTAATGATTGCCGGATTATTTTGTAAAGCATGCGAAGAAATGGCAAATATTCTTAAAAGCCTTGGCAGAAAAGATGATTCCGAAAAATATCTTGAAGAAGCCAAAAAAATGAGACGGACAATTCTAGAGCATGGCTGGGATGGCGAATGGTTTATACGGGCTTATGATGCTTTCGGTAAAAAACTCGGCTCGAAAGAAAATGATGAAGGGAAAATTTTTATTGAAAGCCAAGGCTGGTGTATATTGGGCGGCGTTGGATTTGAAAATGGCTTTGCCGAAAAAGCTTTAAACAGTGTTAAGAAATATTTGGCAACTTCAAACGGCATTGTGCTCCAGCAGCCGGCATTCAAAAAATATTACGTTCATCTGGGTGAGGTAAGCTCTTATCCCCCAGGGTACAAAGAAAATGCCGGAATCTTTACTCATAACAACACCTGGATTCAAATTGCGGAGACTTTAATCGGAAGAGGCGATCAGGCAATGCTATATTACAAAAGCATATGCCCGCCAACCAAAGAAGATCAGATCGATGTTTATCGCTGTGAACCTTATGTTTATAGTCAGATGACCGCAGGGAGGGATGCTCCTACTTCAGGAGAAGGGAAAAACTCCTGGCTGACCGGTACTGTTGCATGGTCTTTTGTTGCTCTTACCCAGTACATTCTCGGTATTCGACCTGATTTTAATGGGCTAGTTATTGATCCTTGTGTACCAAAATCCTGGGAAAAATTTAATGTAAAACGTAAATTTAGAAATGCTATTTATGATATTACAATTTCCAATCCCCAAAAAGTAAATAAAGGTCTTAAAAGTATTTGCGTGGATGGACAAAAGATTACAGGAAGTGTAGTACCTATTTTTAATGATGGAAAAGAGCATAAAGTAGAAGTAGAATTAGGATAAATTTAAAGATTAACAAACAGCATCCTCTTCAGATGAGCAGTAAGAAAAAGAAAAAAAGAAATGAGGTTAAACCGAAAAAAAATCAGCCTCAAAATTTTGAAGAACCAAAAGAGGAACTATCTATAAAGAAAAAAAGTTTCTTCTGGGCAATCACACTTTCCTTTCCATTTATATTACTAATTATTTTAGAAATTGGTCTGCGGATTTTCCAGTACGCCGGCAACCTGGATTT
>DAISZW010000280.1:2264-3075 GCA_036824595.1 Ignavibacteriaceae bacterium | reverse complement strand
AGATTATTGTAGGAAACATTCGGAGCAAAATAAAACCCCTTTAAATTTTTGCCTTTGGGATAAAATCTTACTTCTGCATTTACACCAAATCCATTTAAACCTGATATTGTAGGCATTTGAATGCCGCCGCCAATTGCAAGTCCGTCGTTTATTTTATGAAAGTAAGAAATATTATAGAAGAGCAAAAACTTTAATGGATTAATTATTATCATGCTGCTTCGTGGTGTGATATCTTCGGATTGAGAGATAATAGTTGCTTCTGAATATATTGTGTCCCCGGTTACCGGATCAATAGTCCATTTTTTTTCATCTGTACGGTCTTGCCCAAAACCAGCCGAGAGCATTGCAGCGCCTATTAACAATGTTAGTGATAATGTTTTCATCATTATCTCCTTCTGATTAATGTTATTGAATATAAAATTACAAAAAGAAAGACGACAATTGGAATGCCATTCAAGAGATAACTGGTGAGCGGTTGTGGAGAATGATTAACGAATTTGAGCAGCCTGATTATAAAATCAATAATACTGTATGTATAGTAATTTAAGCGGGAAGTGAAGAACAAACTGTATAAACGCAGACAAGAATTTTATAAATTATACCCTACTTCTTTTCTTTTCCCTTTAAACGATGTCTCCCTTTCTGCCTGTTTTTCTTTCTTAGATTCCGGATTCTCGTAAAACGGGACAGGTAATCCTGCCTGTTGACAGACAGATCCGGAATGACTAAAATGAGATTGCTTCGCTGCTCTTCGGAATAATACAGGGGATACTTTCCTTCCTGTTGATTTTTACTTAATAACAAAAAATTT
>DAISZW010000280.1:0-2254 GCA_036824595.1 Ignavibacteriaceae bacterium | reverse complement strand
CAGATATTAACAGTTAATTATAATTTTACAGCAGTCAGTTCATCAGATTTATTCATAGTTTAAAAAATTTAGTAAATTTCCATTCAGCAATAAGGATATAGAAATAAAACCCGGATTGTTTTAAGTATGCATTAAAGCAGATAATGTAATTTCTTATACAAAAAAGAAACTGCTGCAGAAAACACAAAATTCCCCGAATTGGCTCAGGCTTATTAAATGAAATTATTTTTAATAACAATTGTTTTAATTATCTGTTCTGCAGTTCCGTCTTTTCCCCGGGATACCACGGGTAACCTTCTGGTAAACGGCGGATTTGAGCTGGTTAATAAAGGCAGTATACCCGACGGCTGGGAGGGCAATGCTCAAATCTACAGCCTCAGTAATGAAGCGGCTTCAGGTAAGTATTCATTAAAATATTCAAATAATGACATCACTGCTTACTACATTTTTAAGCAGGTTCTTTATGTCGGGCCGGGCTTAACATACTCTGCGGGTGTCAAAATAAAAACCCGGGACATAACCGGGGAAGATAACGGAGCTACATTCTGCATTGAATGGCTGGACAGAAATGGTAAATGGTTTGGAGGTTCTTATCCCATAGGTATTAAAGGTACAAACAACTGGACAGAAATTTCCTCTATTATTTCAATTCCTTATGATGCGGCGAAAATAGTATTCTGCTGTTATGTGCGGAAACGTATGACCGGGGAAGCATGGTTTGATGATGCTTATTTAAAACTCCGGAAGACTGATGAAATGGAATTGATGCTTCTCAAGCCGGTTTACAGGGGACTGCTGTTTGAAGAAGCAGATCAAAAAGTAATTTTATCGGTAAACCTGGAGAATTTCGGTAGAGACTTGAATCAGTCAGAAATATTAACCAGCCTTGTTGATTCATCAGGCGAAGAATTAAATACCAGCACTACAAAAATTACCGGCGATAATCTCATCTATAAAATTAATTTTGATAATGAAAACCTGCCTGCCGGGAACTATACTATAAAGGTAATGCTTGAAGATAAACAGAGAGAATTAATCGATTCCGGGGAAGTCACAATTGAAAAGATTGGCCCGGGACTTAAACCCGATGTTTATTTTGACGAGCACAAAAGACTGATGGTTAAGGGTAAAGCAAAGTTTCCTTTGGGTATGTACTGGAGTGCTATTAATGAAGACGATTTAAATATTTATGCTGACAGCAAATTTAATTTCCTTCTTCCGTACAGCCCTCCGGATGAGAAGCAAATGAAGTTAGCTGAAAAGTACAATTTAAAAGTTATCTATTCAGTAAAAGATTTTTATGCCGGAAACCAATTCGCACCTGCCGGAATCAAGTCACGAGATGATGAACACAGTTTTTTGACAGGTACAGTAGAACGTTTTAAAAATAGTCCCGCATTGCTTGCCTGGTATAATAACGACGAACTCCGGCCTGAATATCTGGACAGATTAAATGAACATTATAACCTGATTGCCAGGTTAGATAGTAATCATCCGGTTCTTTCAATTATTACAGAACCATATCAAACAAATTTATATCTGAACTCAACTGATATTATCGGGACTGATCCGTATGTGGTGCCCAAGTTAGCATTGTTACATGTAGGTATGCATACAGTTACTGTGAAGAAAAAATTAAATAACAGCAGGCCGGTCTGGATGGTAATCCAGGCTCACAATATTGGTAATTATATCAAATTCATACCTAATCCCGAAGAGTATAGATCTCCTGATTATGATGAAATGAGAAGCATGTCATGGCAGGCAATCTGTGAGGGTGCAAATGGATTAATATTTTATTCGTTTTTTGATTTAAAGCGTAATGCGGATGTACCTTTCGATGAACAATGGTCGGATCTAAAAAAAATAGCAGCAGAGATAGATATGTTTTCGGATATCCTTCTTTCAACTGATCGGATAGAAAATGTTAAGGTTGAAGGAGTTAATAGTGATGATAAATGGTTCAGCTGGAGGGCAATAAAATATTTGAGTTATTTATATATCTTCGTCATCAATAATGGGGAAAGCGAAGGCGAGATAAAAATTCAGGTCCCTGCAAATTATTCAAAAGTTCAGTTAATGAAAGATCCTTTACAAAATATCCGGGTTACTAATTCAGAATTCAAAGACACGCTTCAATACCTTAATTTAAAGATATACCGGGTGGAGTAATTTTACAGGTTCCTGCCGCAAACTAATTAATTTAAGCTATACTTTTCTTTCAACGCTGTGCGGGCTGTTTCTTTTGCAGATC
>DAISZW010000279.1:0-3078 GCA_036824595.1 Ignavibacteriaceae bacterium | reverse complement strand
ATTCTAGGCAGAGCAGCATCCCATCCGACAGAAACTGTATCCGGGGTTTCCGACAGCCAAAATGTCGAACCGCCGAGCAGTTGAAACTTACCGGTTCTAAATAGTATTGCAGAATATTCTCCTTTTTCTTTTCCATCATCCCTCCCTACTCCATGCCAGCTGTATTCCGGAAGAAGCTCAAGCAAGTCCTCGATTTGTTCTTTTAATGCTTCCTGCAATCCTATTACATCGGCACGATGAAATCGAATCATTGAGGCAACTTTCTCTTTCCTGTTTTCCCAGGAATTTATTCCCTCATCTACTGCTACCCGTATATTATACGACATAATCCATATGTTTGCCGATTTATTTTCGGGCTGACAAAATAGGTCGCCGGCTAAATTAAGGATGATTAAACAAATTATTAAAAACAAATTGGGAATTTTACGACTATTTTTTTCTGAAGACATTTTATTCGATTTTAATCCTGTTTTATTCAACAATCTCAAATGATGCTTTCAATAACTCTTCTGAGTTGCCGCCGATCATTACATGAAATTCTCCAGGTTCGATTGTTTCATTCAAGTTTACATCTAAAAATGAAAGCATCTTCGGAGTGATAACGAATTCAATAGTTTTTGTCTCGCCTGGCTTAAGTTCTATCTTTTGAAATCCTTTCAGTTCTTTCACAGGCCTTGTAACGCTTGCAACAAGATCTTTAATGTAAAGCTGAATTACTTCTTTCCCGGAAACACTGCCTGCATTCATTACCTCAATGGAGGCTTCAACACTTTCATTCTTTTTTATTTTTGTTTTGTCAAGCTTAAGATTTGAATATTTGAATTCGGTATAGCTTAAGCCGAATCCGAACGGATAACGGGGAGAATTTGGGTAATCAATATACCGGCTGGTAAATTTTAATTCATCGTCATAAGGTCTGCCGGTACTTTTATAATTATAATTTACCGGTATTTGTCCGACATAACGGGGAAAAGATACAGGTAGTTTTCCGCATGGATTAAAATCTCCGAACAGAACATCTGCAATTGCATTTCCGGTTTGAGTACCAAGGAACCATGACTCCACTACAGCCGGAATATTTTCCGCAATCCATTCAATTGTAAGCGGGCGCCCGTTCATTAAAACCACGACAACCGGCTTTCCCAGTTCATATATTTTTTGAATGAGCTCTAATTGTACACCGGGTAGATTGATATCGGCACGGCTTGCAGCTTCGCCGCTCATATCTCTTGATTCTCCCATTACCATTATAATCACCTCAGAATTCCTGGCAATTTCTGCAGCCTCATTAAAATCTGAAGTATCCGAACTATCAATTGTGCAGCCTTTTGCATAAGCAACAATAGTTCCTGCAGAAACTTTCTCCTGTATTCCTTTTAATGCAGTAACTACATCTTCAACAATCGGATTGGCGCTCCAGGGGCCCAGCGGGTCTTCCTGGTTATCGGCTAATGGACCGATAACAGCAATAGATTTTAATTCTTTTTTTAAAGGAAGAAGGCTCCCTTCGTTTTTCAGCAATACGATTGATTCCCTTGACAACTGAAGCGCTATTTGATTTCTTTCTTCGGATGAAGGAATATTTTCTGCAAAATAGATTGAATCGACATACGGGTGATCAAACAAACCGGAACGGTATTTTATTCTTAAAATTCTTTCTGCAGATTTGTTTATAATTTCCTCAGATAGTTCCCCGCTTTCCACTAATGATTTTAAATTTGGAAGATATACATTCCCGGCTTCCACGTCTCCGGCCATATCCATGTCAACTCCTGCAGTAATTCCTTTCAATGCCGCTTCTTTCTTATCTTCTGCAAATCCGTGATTAATCAATTCGGCAATTGAATTCCAATCACTTACAACAAATCCGTCAAAACCCCATTCATTCCTTAGTATTTCAGTTAAAATAAAATGATTGGCAGAAGCAGGTATTCCGTTAAGGTCGTTAAAAGCACTCATCAATGTTCCGGCACCCGATTCCACCGCAGCTTGAAAGGGTGGAAGATAAATTTCTCTTAAAGTTCTTTCCGAAATATCTACTGAATTATAGTCTCTTCCTCCCTGAGCTCCGCCATATGCGGTAAAGTGTTTTGCGCATGCAACAATCGAATTTTTATTCAAAAAATTATCTCCTTGAAAACCCTTTACTTGAGCAGCAGCCATAACACTCCCCAGGTACGGATCTTCCCCGGCTCCCTCGGCAATTCTCCCCCACCTTGGATCGAGCGCAATATCTACCATTGGGGCAAACGTCCAATGTGTTCCGTTTGCCGAAGCTTCCCATGCAGCAATTTTCGCGGCTTTTGTCACCAATTCAGGATTCCAGCTAGATGCTTCTGCAAGAGGAATCGGGAAGGTGGTGTTGTATCCGTGAATTACATCATTCCCCATTATTAAAGGAATGCCTAGGCGTGATTCTTCAACCGCAACCTTTTGGATCATGTTTACTTCATTCGCTCCTCTAACATTTAAAAATGATCCAACCTTACCTTTTCTTACCAGTTCTGCTCTCCCGGAGTCCCCGCTGAATTGAACGAGCTGTCCTATTTTTTCATCCAACGTCATCTTTGAAAGTAAATCTGCCACCTTTTTTTCAATATCCGCGGATTGGTATTTAGTGCTGCTTTGAGAAAAATCAGTGCGAACAAAAAACACGGTAAAGAAGAATATTATTATAGGCCTGGAAAGAGATACGTTAATTTTCATTTTAAATCCGTTTTATAAAATATAATTGAATAGTTTAGAAATGGGAAAATTTGGTATACAAGAATAAAAAAAGCCGGGCTGAATTACAAAATTGATGCACTAGGCATTAAATATGTTTGACCATAAATACAGAGCTGGATGGACAGATTTCCGAAAACTCTTTGGTCTTTTTTATTGCTTCCGGAGCTTCTTTTCTATCAATACAAACGTAGCCGTTCCGTTCAAAAAATTTCTGCGTGGTAGTTGTAAGCAGGTAAATCGATTTCACGTTCTTTCTTTTAGCAGAATTTTCGGCAAACTTAACAAGCGATTTACCAAAACCTCTTCCCCGTTCCGACGATTCAACCGCAAGCGAGCGCAGAAGAGCAGCCT
>DAISZW010000108.1:0-11269 GCA_036824595.1 Ignavibacteriaceae bacterium | reverse complement strand
CCGTCGCATGTAGCACATGCCGATACTCCGTATCCCATAAATTTTTTCTCACTATCTAATCCCAAAAGCTTCGCCGATGCTCCAGTTGAAATAATTACTGCGTCTGCATAGATATCTTCGTCGTAAGACTTTAACTTAAAAGGCTTTTTTGAAAAATCAACTTCGGTAATTTCCTTATAATATGATTTTGCTCCGAAACGCTGAGCCTGCTTTCTTATTATGTCCATCAGCTCAGGTCCGTTGATACCATGTTCAAAACCGGGATAATTTTCGACTTCGGTTGTTATAGTCAGTTGTCCGCCCGGCTGAAGTCCTTCAAAAATAACGGGATTAAGGTTGGCTCTTGCGTTATAAAGTGCTGCAGTTAATCCAGCCGGACCTGACCCAATTATTACTACTTTATGATGATTATTATTCTGATTATCAGACATTTACACTCCTTAAATAAAAAAAATTTTTATTTATTTAAAATAGGGTTTCTAAATTAAACGATAAACTTTCTTTTATATAAGATTACTAAAAAACGGTTGGGATTCAAATGAGATCAAATTTGGCAGTAAATGCAGCCGAATTAACCTTTAACAAAAGAAGCATTTCTCTTTAATCCTGAAAGTTTCGCTCTCTTTACGGCGCTCTGTTTAAACCTTTCCTGGAATTTCTGCTCATCCATTTCCAGAATTTCATGCAGAGAAAATTCTTTATTTATTTCTCCCGTGAAAAACTCGGCTGCAGCAGTTTCCTTGGCAAATTTTTTATTCCATGGACAAACATCCTGGCAAATATCGCATCCGAAAATCCAGTTGTCCAGTTTTCCTTTAAATTCTTCCGGTATTTCCTCCTTGTTTTCAATAGTTAAATAGGAAATGCACCTGGAAGCATCGAGAAGATATTCACTCACAATAGCATTAGTTGGGCATGCATCGATGCAGGCAGTGCATGAACCGCAGGAATCTTCAACCGGAATGGAATAAGTGAATTCATAATTTGTGATAATATTTGCGATAAAAAACCAGCTCCCGTATTCCCTGTTTATAACATTTGTATGCTTTCCCAACCACCCCAAACCCGATTTGACCGCCCAGGATTTATCCATTACCGGACCGGTATCCACGTAAAATTTTGTATGAAACCGAGGATCAATTGCGGCTAATTCTTTTACCAACTTTTCCAGCTTCTCGTTTATAACAAGATGATAATCCTTCCCCCATGCATACCTTGAAATTTTTCCTTTTAAATTATTATTATTATCAAAGCCTCCAGGCGGATTATAATTTATCCCCAAAGAAATTACACTTTTTGCTTCTGATAGAATCTTCTTTATATCTTTTTTTTTCTCAAGATTATTTACCATATAACTCATCCCGGCATGATAATTTTTGGAAAGCCATTCAATTAGCTTTTTATATTCATCCTGCAATTCCCGGGCTGGTGCGAAACCGATAAGATTAAATCCAAGTTCTCTCGCCTTAGATACTACTATTTCATTAGTTATTTTATTCACCATTTAAATTCTTTTTTACTCACCTTAACGAAAACTTTTCCATCTATTACTTTCACTATGTAATTATCAAGTCCCTTGGATCCTGAAGGAGTTTTTCCCGTTGCCAGATCAAACATCCAGCCGTGTGCAGGACATACAACGTATCCGTTTTCTATAAAACCGTCAAATATCAGAGCTGAATGCTGGTGCGGACATATATTGCTTAAGGCGAACACGGCATTATTTATTTTGAATACAGCAACCTCTGTTTCACCAACAATGAATCTTTTTCCCTGTGCTTCATTCAAATCATTTATTGAACAAAGCTGCACAAAGCCTTCTAAGTCTGTTTCATTCAAATGATTTGAATCTCTCTTTAATTTTAAAACCCTTTTCCGTTTTTTCAACTGTTGCCAATGCATTAAACGGATCATGTTCAAAAAATAATTTCCAGTCTCCCTCCAGAGCTTTATTTAATATTTTCTTTTTTTCCTCGAGTGTAACCAGCGGCTGAAGATCATATCCCATTATATAAGGCAAATTTATATGTGAGGTAGTAGGAAATAAATCTGCACAGAAGAGAATTGTATTTGAGGAATCCTGTATCTTTACAAGCTGCTGACCGAAAGTATGTCCGTTTACCTCAATGAATTCAATTTCACTGTCGAAATTTCTTTCGTCGTCTGTAAAGCATAGCACTCCTGCTTCCTTCAGAGGGAGAAAATTTTCTTTTAAATAACTCCCTTTATCACGATCCGAGGGATTCGCAGCCCAGTTGAAATTTTTTTTCTTAATGTAGTATTTAGCATTGCGAAAGGCCGGTGTTAACTTTCCATTAGAAACTTCCGTGGATCCGCCTGTATGGTCGAAGTGAAGATGACTTAAAATTACATCGGTAATATCATCATGTTTTAAACCGATCTTCATTAAAGATTTTTTAAGTGAAGATTCATTCTGATCAATTCGATAGATTTCTTTGAATTTATCTTCCCATTTAGTTCCCATGCCGGTATCAATTAAAATATTTTTCGCACCTGATTTTAGGAGTAAATTCCGTGTCGCAAGCTTTATCCGATTATTTTCATCTGCAGGATTGGATTTTTCCCATAACGGTTTTGGAATAATCCCGAACATGGCTCCGCCGTCCAAGGCAAAATAACCTGATTCAATTATGTGTAATGTATATTTTCCGATTTCCATAAAAGTAAATTTTATATGACAAAAATTAGGGAAGAAATAAGAGAGCTGAAAGGAATGAAATCAAGTATAGAAGTGCGCCTTATCAGGGAAAATTATTATTCAATCGAAAATATATTTGCAGGAAATAGATCGTCTGCTTTAATAAACATTTCCGGGAATCTTTGCACCACAAATTTGGCTATTAACTGGGCTGCTTCTTCGTACGGCAGGATAGTAGTATTAATTGTTATATGATAAAGAAGCGGATCATCAATATTTTTATTGAAATAATTCATTAAGTAATTCTTTCTGGCAATATCATCCTTCTTTATGAATTCAACGGCTTTTGCTTTTTCGAGCTGGTAATATTCCTGCACATGTTTTATTCTGTCTTCCATTGAAGCAACGAGCCTTACATGAAAGGCATTCTTCAAACGGGCTGTAATTACGTTTCCTCCTCTCCCGATTATTATTACATTCCCGGTTTGTGCGAGCTGCAGTATTGTACGGGTTGTTTTATGAACTAAATCCCAGATACCTGGCTGTCCTCCCAACAACTCATTTGCCATTGAAATAATTGCTGAATATTTTTTCTCCTCCATCACTTCAGCAAGCTGATGCGGAAGATTATAATCTTCCAGGACTTTCTCAATCAAATTTTTATCAAATACCGTCCATTGAGGAGCATTTTCTTTTCTGAAAGATTCAAAGAATTTTACTAATGAATCGCTTACTTTATCTGCGCCTGCTCCTGTCTGGCGGGACATTGTAATACATGGACCCCAATAGAGTTTTTTATTTTTTTCAATTTCTTCTGAAAATCTATGGTGAGATTCAACGTAATTTTTAGCTTTTTCATATGCCCCTTTTGTCAACATTTTATCAGCTCCTTTCTCTTTAGTTAATTTTTATTTAACTAATTGAAAGTTAATTACGCTTTAATATAATTCTTTTAATGATCATTAGAAAGAGGCTGGAATATGAATTTAAACTACCCTAAAAAACGAAAAAGGAACCTGCAGAACAGGATCCTTTTCGTTCCCCTTGCTTTTATTTTTAATACCCCATTTGTTTCAGTACGATCCCCTGGTTCTCTCCCCCGCCCTTTAGACAATAACTACACGGTTTATGGTCTTTTGACCACCGAATCAACCGGGCAAACGCTTACGCATTGGGGTTCATCATGAAAACCGACACATTCAGTGCATTTATCGGGAACGATGTAAAAAAAGTCATTTGAATAAAAACCAACTATTCCAGAGGGAGCCGCATCGTTTTCATCATGTTTAACACCATCCAATTCCCATTCATTTCCTCCCTCATATATTGCATTGTTCGGGCATTCAGGTTCACAAGCTCCGCAGTTAATACACTCTTCATTTATCATGTATGCCATTTATTTTCTCCTTGAGATTTGAAGTTATTTCCTATTCTTCCCCAAAACTATGCCACTAATGCGCACATCTTTTTTCAATCAGTTTTTAGTTTTTTTTATAAATAATAAAAATCAGGAGATCAAAAAAAATTGAATTTTCACAATTGAGAATTGGCAATTCTCTGAAATGAATCGCTTTTTAAAAGCATTCATAGTTTTTGAACATTTTTAATTTTGCAGTATTATGAGACTTTCTTAGACGGTTATAGCCGCAGGCAATTTAATAATTAAGCAGTTAAGTGGTTTATCAGCTTTGATGATTTATTAAGATATGAAAAGATGATATTCAAGGAATATAGATAAAGACCGATAATTTTATAAATAGAAATTTTGATTCTTTTATTTCACACTGCTAAGTTCTATCTTCCTACTCTTCCGATGCCGTCTAGATATTCCTTTTTTTTCAGAAGCTCTTCTTTTGTTTCGATATGCTTCGTATCGGGAATACAGCAGTCGACCGGGCACACTGCTGCGCATTGCGGCTCGTCATGAAAACCGACGCACTCAGTGCATTTATCGGGAACTATATAAAAAGAAGTCCGTTGAGAAAAATTCAGCTACTAATAAACACAATTCTACATTAAGATATAACAACTCTGCAACTTTTATTTGGTTATGAAGTTTTTATCGTATTAGTTTGGCTATCGTAATTATAAACTAAGGGAGACAAAAATGAAAACTCTTAACTTAATATTAATGTTATCAGTACTGACCGCTAAATATTTATTCGGACAAACCAATAACATTGAAAATTATTTTTCCAAACAACCGTTAATGATTGAAAGTAAAACTTCCGCACGGCAAGAATATGAGGTAATTCTAAAATGGCAGAATCTGGATCCAATGAATGGCAATAAGATTAATTGTAATGCGGTAAGAGCTGCTTATATTGCTGGATTAGAAAATGGTTACGTGAGCTGGAAAAATGTATGTTTAGCACAAATAAATAACATCAGGCAAAAGCAGTTTGATGGAACAGCGTTACCTGCATTTAATAATTTTTCCTATAAAGCTAATAACCTTGATTTTTTAAAAGCAGATTTTTACAAAAATATACCTCCTGATCAGCAGGATCTTGCTAAATGGCTTGTTTCAGATGCAGTCCAAATGCAGGGATTAGCGGCTTATGTTTTTGATAGTCTGGAATTCAACAAAGAATTTAATCCTAAATTTTTAGAAAACTATGATATTAAATTTGAAAACTGGGTTACTTTTTCAAGCCGCTATCAAAAATTAATATGGTCCGGAATTTCTAAATACAATAACAAAATTTGTGCAATTGTTAAATTCGAATCTTATTACAATCCTGTAGAAATGAATAATCCCGAGATGACATTCAAGGGAAGATCATTATACTGGGGTGAAATATGGATTTCATTGGAGGATAAACAGGTAGAGTATGCTACAATGGTTGAAGATGTAATATTTAGATTAAAAAGTGCAGCCTTCCCTCAAGAGCAGCTACTTGATTTGCAGCGGGAAATTACTTTTAATAAAATTCAATAACTGTTTATTGTTAATTTAGAAATATGAAAATAAAATTTTGGCTGCTGTATTATTCTGTAGTGCTAATCTTTAGCATACTTTCAGCTATTCTAATGAAATATAACCAAACCGGCAAAGCCTTTGTACCTGAAGCTATTTTGGTGGTTGCTACCATTTTTACCATATCTGTTCTGGGTGGGCATTTAGCAATTTATTTTAAAAACAAAGCTGACCGATTATCACATTCAGAATTACATAAAAAAATAATTCCAGGCTTCATAATATTTTTAGTTTGCATATTCTTAATATCCAACATTATAGTTACACTTGGAGTGTTTGTTTGGTATATTATCAATGATATAGAATTAAATACCTTCCTACCTAATCTATTTAAATATGAACTAAGCTATGCAAATAAAAATTTGTTTATATGGTTAATGATTATTTCTATTTTATTTTTCTATGTCTTATGGAGAATTTCAAGTAAAAAGGAACAAAACCTTCGTGAAGAAAATCTGAAATTCAAATATCAAACATTAAAATCCCAGATTAATCCTCATTTCTTATTCAACAATTTGAATACACTTTCCGAACTGGTGTATGAAGATGCAAAAAAGGCAGATGATTACATTCAAAAATTATCGGAGATATACAGGTATCTGATTGAAAATGAAGAAACAAAACTAATTGAATTGGAAAAAGAAATAAACTTCGTCAAAAAATATTTTAGCTTACAAAAAGAAAGATATAATGATAAAATTTTATTGAACATTAGTATTCCTGACTTAGAAGATTATAAAATTATACCCATATCATTACAGTCGCTTATTGAAAACGCTATTAAGCATAACTCCTATTCACAGGATATGCCTTTGATAATCAACATCACCCGTGATAATGATGATATAGTAATATCAAATAATATTCAAAGGAAAAACATAATTAAAAATTCTACAAAAACAGGATTACAAAACCTGAAAGAAAGAGTACGCTTAATTCTGGATAAAGAATTAATTTTTAAAGAAGAAAACAACAGCTTTGTTGTTAAAATGCCGGTAATAAAAACATAACAATGAAAGTATTAATAATAGAAGATGAGCATCCTGCTTCTCAAAAACTGGAGCGGCTGCTTAAAGAGATTGATGAAGATATTGAGGTAGTTGGTTTCTTAGAATCAGTTGAGGATTCAATTAATTGGTTTCTTCAAAATCCTCATCCCGATTTGATTTTTATGGACATCCAGCTTAGCGACGGTCTTAGTTTTGAAATATTTGAAAACATTGAAATAAAAACTCCAATCATTTTCACTACAGCATTTGATGAATATGCTTTGAAAGCATTTAAAGTAAATAGTGTTGATTACCTCTTAAAACCTTTGGATTTAGATGCACTAAACAAAGCAGTCCAAAAGTACAAGACAGTATACATGAAGGAAGAATATTATTCGAAAATTGAAAACCTGTTAAATCAGTTACAGCCTAAAATAAAAGAAAGAATTTTAATTAAGATTGGTGAGCATTATAAATCAATTCAAATCAATGATATAAATTATTTCTTCATTAAAGAAAGGTGCAGCTTTATTAATATCGGTAAGGGGAAAAACTATGCAATTGATTACTCCCTTGATAAAGCAGAAAAAATGATTGACCCTAAAAAATTTTTCAGAGTCAACCGTAATTTCATAGCTAATTTTTCCTCAATAAAAGATATAGTTGCATATTCATCAAGCAGACTTAAAATAATAATTGATGGCTGGTCCAGTGATGATGAAATACTTGTAAGCCGCGAACGAGTTGCTGATTTTAAAGAATGGATGAACAGATAATTTAAAATTCTATCTGGCGATTCTACCTATACTATCCAGATATTCCTTTTTCTTAAGAAGCTCCTCTTCAGATTCTACGTGATTAGGATCGGGAATACAACAATCAACAGGACAAACGGCTGCACATTGCGGTTCATCATGAAAACCTTTGCATTCTGTACATTTATCTGGAACAATATAAAAGAAATCCATTGAAAAGAAACCAGTTGCACCAGACGGGGCCTGATCATTTTCTGCATATTCCTTCCCGGTTAATTCCCATTTTGCACCGCCTTCATATATTGCAGTATTTGGGCATTCCGGTTCACAAGCTCCGCAATTAATGCACTCTTCGGTAATCATTATGGCCATTATTTTCTCCTTACGTTCTTAAATATTCTATTGAAAACAAAACTAATAAAAATTTAAATAACGGAATAGTGAAATAATGGAGTAGATGAATATTGGAGGTAGTAAATTAATTATGCTGTTATTTTGAACAGATCATTATTCCAATGAAAATTTTAAATATAAAAACAACTTCAGAATATAGTATTAATTAAACTACAAAATTCATTATCCCAATATTTCATTACTCCACCACTCCATTTCTCCAATACTCCATTTCTCCAATACTCCATTTCTCCAATACTCCATTTCTCCAATACTCCATTCTGAAATCACCAGCTTCCGCTGGCACCGCCTCCTCCGAAAGAACCTCCGCCGCCGGAAAATCCGCCTCCTCCCGAAAATCCGCCTCCTCCAAAACCGCCCCAGCTTCCACCCCTTGAAGAACCGCCGAATCCACCCGGGAAAAATATAAATCCGTTCCTCCTTCGGCCGCTTCCCCTCCTAAATAAAAAAGTAAAAATAAAAATTAAAATAAATATTAAGGGAAAAATTCCGGGCAGTTTCTTTTCATCCGAATCATCATCCGGTTCAGCTTTGTATTCTCCTGCAACAGCAGAAATGACTGCCTGAATGCCTTCGGAAATTCCGATGTAGTAATTGCTGTTTTTAAAATGAGGTATCATTACGTTCCTGATTATTGAACTGGCTAATGCATCGGGAACGGCGCCTTCCAATCCGTAACCAACTTCAATCCTAACTTTCCTGTCATCTTTCACGACCAGAAACAGCACTCCGTTATCATGCTCTTTTGTGCCTATTTTATTTTTTTCCGCAGTTTCAATTGCAAAATATTCAATCGGGTAGTCCTGTAATGAAGAAATCATTAATGCAACAAGCTGATTGCTTGTTGAATCCTCATAAGTTTTTAATCTGTAATCTAGATTATCTAACTGGCTGGATGATAAAGTATTTGTAAAATCATTTGCCCACTGTTTCAGCTCCGGAATCTCCGGCTGTGCAGATAAAGATATAATACATGAAAAGCAGCAGATAAAAAATTTCATCAAAACTAAAATTCAACCTTCGGCGCAGTTTCCGAACCGGGCACTGCTCTAAAATATTCTTTTTCTTCAAATCCGAATAAACCGGCAAAAACAGAGTTCGGGAATCTTTTCACTGTTGTGTTATAACCTTGAACAGTCTCATTAAACTTTCTTCTTTCAACCGAAATCCTGTTTTCCGTGCCTTCAAGCTGAGCCTGGAGCTGAAGGAAATTTTCATTTGCTTTTAATTCAGGATAATTTTCCACAGTAACAAGCAATCTGGAAAGGGCATTGCTTAATTCCCCCTGAAGCTGCTGGAATCTCTGGAATGCCTGCGGATCATTTAAAATTTCCGGGGTTATATTCATTTGGCTTACTTTCGCTCTTGCCTCCGTTACATCAGTTAAAACACCTCTCTCGAAATTTGCATAACCTTTCACCGTATTCACCAAATTCGGTATTAAATCTGCTCTCCTCTGATATTGGTTTTCTACCTGGCTCCAGCTCTGGTTTACACCTTCATTTAAGGTAACTAAATTGTTGTAGGATCCGATCCCCCAAAAAACTAAAACCGCAAGGATAATTAATATTATTCCCGCTATCGAACAGCCGACGAGCATTCCTCGTTTCATTAAGCCTCCCGGAATAAATTGGAATGATTTTTAATTAGAAGAGGAAATGATAATTCCCTTTTAAAAGAATTATTATGCCTTAAGTTCATTAATTAATGCAATTCCGCTTAAGTAATCGAAAAGTTATTTTAAATTTAAAAGATTTTTTCCCGAATATCCAATAAGAATAGTCAAAATCATATTCTCCATCAAGGTTTTTCCCCTTTATATTCATTCTCCAGGTATTCAAGTGCAGCATTGGAAATTTCTATATTTTTTTTTACGGCAAATTTCTCCGCATTTTGGATATTGCCCGAATAAAATCTAAGCCACAAAAAATTGCCGGTCATAATTCCGTCAAAATATCTCTCTTCGACAAAAGAATTAATTGTAATATAACCCCACAGAATATTCCACCCCAGGGAAACTAATCCGCTTATATAATTGCCGGTATAAATTTGTCCTGCCCCTGGAAGAATGAATGAAGATATCTTTGCAAAGGCAACAGAATATTTCTGATTATCAACATCATCTGACAATTTCTTTAATTCATGACGGGGATCGATCCTTCCGAAAGACTCCGATGCTTTTTTCCATTCATCATTGAATATGTATGCCCACCCTCTCCAGTAGTTAAGTTCATCTTTTTTATCGTCATACTGATTATTATTTTCCAATTGACCTATTAATCTTAACGCCCATGAAGTTCTTCCCGCAACGATATTAGTTTTTATAATTTCAATTTTCGCTGAGTACAGCTCCCTCTGAGTTTTGCTGCTGATTTCCGCGAGGGTAAAATATTGAAGTGCTTCAGAATATTTTCCCCCCATTTTATATGAAAGGCCGATCTGCAAATTAGCTTTAAATACATAAATACTGTCTTCATCAAAAAATAATAATCTTTTGAACTCAGTTATCGCATCGAAATATTTTTCATCATTGAGAAGGTTTCCTGCATATTTAAATTGCTCTTCAATTGGAGTTTGAGAGAAAATGATACTAGAAAACAAAAACACGGTGCAGAAACAATATCTAATTGAGAATTTCATTTGCAGAAGTCATAATCAGGTAAAAAATAATTCTGCTGATCAAGGTACAGATTTAGTTCATTGTAAAAGTTGAAGTACAATTTTGCATTATAAATCTGAACTCCCGCCGCAGAACCGTAAATATTGCCTGCATAAAAGAAGGCGGATATCCCGGCAAAAAGCCATCCGCGGAATTTATGACCGGCGTTAAAATTATCATAGGAGAGATAACCGAATAAAACAGTCGCTGCAAAAGCCGCAATTCCATCCCCGTATTCTCCGGTATAAAATTTTCCTGTTCCGGGAAAAATTGTGGAAAGAATAACTGCCTTCAGTTCGCTTTTTAAAGGAGGATCATTTGCCCACTCATAAAAGTTTTTCATTTTATTCCTACTGTCTTCAGGAAACGAGTAAAGAAATTCCTTCTGTGAGATAGAAATTTTATCTGAAAATAAATATGAAAGATAATTCAGTCTTGTTAACTCTGAAGATTTTGAACTCGCGGCATAATTCTTCCTCAGCAAATCATAATTACCCGACTGCAGCAAAGATTTATGATATTCGATTTGACTCTGAATATAAAAAGAAGATTTTTCAACTGTTTGCGAAAAATATTCTGCGGCTTCATCCAACTTCTTCATCCTGGATAAAGCCAATCCTATTTTAAATTCTGCTGTGTCACTAGGAAAGGCTTGTAAATATTTTTTATACTCATCTATTGATCTTAAATAATCTTTTTCGCAAAAAAGAAAATCTGCGAATTTTTTTATGTTTACAGGGGAATGAAAATACTGCGGGGGGTTTAAAGTAGAATCTTGGGGGAAAGAATTGAATGAAACCAGGATAATTGCAG
>DAISZW010000107.1:0-11336 GCA_036824595.1 Ignavibacteriaceae bacterium | reverse complement strand
GCAATTTCAGTATCTCCAACTCCCGTTATTACTATAATGGGAATTTGTGGATGGGAATTGCATACTTTTTCAAGAAGCTCTAATCCGTTCATTTGAGGCATATAAATATCGGTAATAATCAGTTCAACACTGAAATTATTCAATAAACGCTCTACATTTAATGGATTTTCTTCTGTAATGACATTTTTGTAGCCTTCATCCTGTAATAATCCTTTTAACAGGGTCAGGTATGAAGGTTCGTCATCAACAATCAAAATAAGACTTTTATTCATTCCTAATAATCTGTGAAATTAAACGTATTCGGATAGTCATTGGTCAAAATTCTTACCATTAAATACCTTTATTCTTAATAAAGAATCACCTTTTTTTAAATATCTAATTTGCAAAGCGGTAAAAAATAAAAGAAAATTTACCTCCTTTTTGTTATTTTAGCTCAATAAATTAGCTTTTTTAGAATAATAATCGAGGAAATAATGACAGCAAATATTGACAACATAAAGTTGTTTTATTCCAATTATAAAGAGAAAATTAATAAGCTAAAAAGTGGATTAAAAAGACCTTTAACTTATTCTGAAAAGTTACTTTATACTCATATTATTGAACACGAAATAAAAAACTTTACTAGAGGGAAAGATTATGCGGAACATAATCCGGACAGGGTAGCAATGCAGGATGCCACTGCCCAAATGGCATTGCTGCAGTTTATGTCTTCCGGCAGGAAAACCGTTGCCGTACCTTCCACAGTCCATTGTGATCATTTGATTCAGGCACAGATAGGTGCTGAAAAGGATTTGGAAAGAGCAGAAGTGGAGAATAAGGAGGTCTATGAGTTTTTAGAAAGCATCTGCAGGAAATTCGGTATTGGATTCTGGAAACCGGGAGCCGGCATTATTCACCAGGTTGTTCTGGAAAACTATGCATTCCCTGGCGGACTTATGATCGGTACGGATTCTCATACACCCAATGCCGGGGGATTGGGAATGTTGGCCATTGGTGTCGGCGGCGCGGATGCGGTTGATGTAATGGCCGGAATGCAGTGGGAACTTAAATGGCCTAAATTAATCGGCGTAAAACTTTCAGGGAAATTGTCAGGCTGGACAAGCCCGAAAGATATAATTTTAAAATTAGCAGATATACTAACTGTAAAAGGTGGAACAGGCTCAATCATAGAATATTTTGGAGAAGGAACAACTACAATATCGTGTACGGGAAAAGGGACTATCTGCAATATGGGGGCTGAAGTAGGTGCAACCACATCTGTTTTTCCTTTTGATGAAAAGATGGCAGCGTATTTAAGGATCACAGACCGCGCCGATGTTACTGCACTTGCGGAAGGTACTGCAGATGAATTGTGTGCAGACAAAGAAGTATTGGAAAATCCGGAGAAATATTTCGATCAGGTTATCGAAATTAATCTTTCTGAATTAGAACCTCATTTAAATGGACCATTTACGCCTGATAAAGGATGGCCTATTTCAAAAATGAAAGAAGCTGTTAAAAATGAAAATTATCCCGATAATATTAAGGTCGCACTTATCGGGAGCTGTACGAATTCCAGCTATGAAGATATAGACAGATCCGCAAGTATTGCGAAACAAGCTTTAGCAAAAGGTTTAAAAGCTAAATCACAATTCACGATTACACCCGGCTCCGAACAAGTCAGGGCAACTATTGAGCGGGACGGGCAGCTTAAAATATTAAGTGATCTCGGCGGATTAATTCTTGCAAATGCCTGCGGACCATGCATCGGTATGTGGAAGCGTATGGATATCAAAACGGGAGAAAGAAATACAATTGTAACCTCATTCAACAGAAATTTTGCTAAGAGAAATGACGGCAATCCGGAAACGCTTGCATTTGTTGCCAGTCCGGAGCTTACAACTGCACTTGCAATTGCCGGAAGATTAAGTTTTAATCCCGTTACCGATGAGCTGATTAATGATAGAGGGGAAAAAGTAAAGCTTGATCCTCCCGGCGGAGAAGAACTTCCGCCGAAAGGATTTGCAAAAAGCGGAAACGGATTTATTCCCCCGTCGGATAAAGACAGTGATATAGAAGTAATTATCCGTCATGAAAGTGAAAGGCTGCAGTTCCTTAAACCATTCGAACCCTGGAACGGAAAAGATTTTACCGATCTGCCGGTTCTTCTTAAAGCAAAAGGGAAATGCACGACCGATCACATATCAATGGCAGGGCCCTGGCTTAGATACCGCGGACATTTAGATAATATTTCAAACAATATGTTTATCGGTGCCGTAAATGCATTTACCGGTGAGACGGGAAAAGTAAAAAACATTTTTACAAGTGAATATAAATCCGTGCCCGAAGTTGCAAGAGCATACAAAAAATATGGTCACGGCTGGGTGGTTATCGGAGACGAAAATTACGGCGAAGGATCGAGTCGTGAACATGCTGCCATGGAACCCAGATATCTTGGCGGAAAAGCTGTTATCGTAAAAAGTTTTGCCAGGATTCATGAAACAAATCTTAAAAAACAAGGTATGCTTCCTTTAACTTTTTCCGATCCGAAAGACTATGACAGGATTCGTGAGGATGATACCATTTCTTTAATTATTTCAGATCTGCAGCCTGAAAAACCGGTAAAAATGATAATCAAACATAAAGATAAAACAAAAGAAGTAATATGGCTTATTCATTCAATGAATGAGTCGCAGATTGAATGGTTTAAAGCAGGCAGCGCTTTGAATTTAATAGCAATGAAACAGAAATAAATTAGATATTAATCAATTTAATTCTTCTGAATATTTCCTTCGGTCCGGTAGTTAAAAGTAACTTAATTCAAGATCAAAGATTATGTTAAAGTATTTTCACCCAAAAGTATGTTTTTTCTAAATCCCGCAGTTTTATTTGGACTTCTAGCTGCTTCAATCCCTGTCTTGATTCACCTGTTAAATTTAAGAAAATTGAAGCGGATTGATTTCAGCACTTTAGCCTTTTTGAAGGAGCTGCAAAAAAATAAAATAAGAAAAATAAAACTGAAGCAATGGCTCCTCCTTGCCTTGCGGGTTTTAATTATAATTTTCCTTGTAATAGCTTTTGCCAGGCCGGCTTTAAAGGGTGTTGCAATCGGAGGTACAACTTCAGCCGCAAAAACAACTGCCGTATTTATTCTTGATAATACTTTCAGCATGTCGGTTGTTGATAATAAGGGATCATATTTTAATCAGGCCAAAGAAACAATTAAAGAATTAATCAAACAGCTTCAGGAGGGGGATGATGCTGCTTTAATTAAAATTGCCGGCAGTGATCCTGAAGAAACTAACAGCACAAATAATCTTATTGATTTCAGCAGAAGAGTAGATGAAACCGAAATCTCATATGCAAGTGGCTTTCTTCACGATGCTGTAATTAAAGCTTCGAAGATACTTTCATTTTCAAGAAACTTTAATAAGGAAATTTATATTCTTTCAGATTTCCAATCGGGAAGACTAGCAAGGGAAGGATCGCTTTCAGATTTAAGTGAATTATTAAATGAAAAAATCAAAATTTATGGCCTTAATTATTCGGGAAAAGAAGTCTTCAACCTAGGAATAGATGAATTAAAAATTAATACACAGATATTTGAAAAAGATAAACCAATAAGTTTCGATATAACAATTGAAAACCATTCAAAGCAGCCGGCCGAGGATGCAGTAATTTCGATATTTGCGGACGGTGAGAGAAGTGCACAGCAGAGCGTTGATATTTCTGCGGGGGGTTCGGCGGCAGTTACATTGGAAGCACTTATTAAAAATACCGGTTTTGTTAATGTTTATGCAGAACTGCAGGATGATGAAATCATTCATGACAATAGAAGATTTGCTTCCTTGCTTATTCCGCCTGAAATACCTGTGGTTATCTTTGCCGATAATGCCGAGGATGCCTCTTTTGTTTCGCTGGCTCTAACTGTATCCGAAAAAGAAAATCCTTTAAGAATCACGAGAAAGAGTACGAATCAAATTTCTTCAACAGATTTGGACCAGTATAAAGCAGCAGTTCTAATCGGCACTCAAAACATAAATGGTCTCGAAAAATTTAAATCTTTTTTGAATGAAGGCGGCGGTTTGTTTATCATGCCCGGAAATAACAGCGAGGAAGAAAGATACAGCAGCAATTTATCCGAATTAGGCCTGCCTGCAGTTAAAGGAACAGCGGGAGAAAAAAATCGGCAGGTTAATTTATCTGTATTTGAAAAAATTGAATATGAACATCCGGTACTTCAGAATATTTTTGCAGATGAAGAAAAAAGCAGAAAAGGATCCGAAGTTAAGAGGATAGAATCGCCGCAAATATTTTATCATTTTAAAATCAGCACCGAAGGGAAAGGCCGAAACATAATTTCCTTAAATGATGGTACATCCTTTATCAGTGAATATAAATATGGAAAAGGGAAAATCTTTTTAATGAATACGGCACCGGTTCTTGAATGGAGCACGTTCCCCATAAAAAGCATATTTGTTCCGTTAATAAATAAATCGATTTATTACTTGGCTTTCATTAATGAAAGAGGAGGCGATTATTTAGCCGGGGAAACAGTGAATATAAATTTGGGTTCCCGTTTTCTGCCCCAGGTGAAAATTCAAAGGCCGGATAATGCCCAAGAATTTTTCAAGGTCGATAATGGCAGAGAAGCCGTCTCTTACAGACAAACAAATCTGGCAGGATTTTATAAAATTTATTCCGGAGAAAAATTATATGAAGTATTTCATGTAAATACCGATCCTTCCGAATCGAGCCCGGAATATTTAAGCAGCAGCGAATTTCAAGAATATCTTAGAAGGATAAAATTTAAGGGAACTTTTATTGAGATAAATAAGAATGAAAATCCTAGAGAAGTAGTACTGCAGGCCAGATTTGGCTCTGAACTTTGGAAATACGCATTAATGATTGCATTAATATTTGCTCTGATCGAAATGGCAGTTGCCAGAAGTACAAGGAAAGAAATTGTGATGGATAATTGACGAAGAGACAGAATATTTTTTGCAAGTTTGTATTATTAATAAAACAGAAAGGGAAATGATTACTAACTGATGATAGAAGTGCCTAAGAATGTAACTGAAAGAGCGATGCTGGTTGCAATAAATAAACCGCCGGAAGGAGAAAATAGAAAATACTTAAACAGGGAAACAGTTGAAGAACATCTTGAAGAACTAGAGCAGCTTGCGGTGACTGCAGGTGCAGAAACAAAATTGAAAGTAATTCAGGACAAACAGACAGCAGATCCTGCATACTACATCGGGAAAGGAAAAGCCGATGAATTGGTTTCCTTAGCCGAGGATAACAATATCGACCTTATAATTTTTGACGATGATCTTTCCCCGGTTCAGTTAAGGAATCTTGAGAGGCTGGTTAATAAAAAAATTGTAGATCGAAGCGGATTAATTCTTCACATTTTTGCAACCAGAGCAAAAACAAAAGAAGCAAAAACACAGGTGGAGCTTGCACAGCTTCAATACATGCTTCCAAGACTTACCAAACAGTGGACACACCTTTCAAAACAGTACGGCGGTATAAGAACTAAGGGTCCGGGTGAAACCCAAATTGAAACAGACAGACGGATGATAAGGAACAGAATCAGCCATTTAAAAGAAAAATTGGATAAAATTGAATCACAAAGAGAAACCCAGAGCAGGGGAAGAAAAGATTTTTTGAGAATTTCTCTTGTCGGATATACAAACGCAGGAAAGACCACACTCTTTAATCTGCTTACTAAAGCAGGTGCGTTTGCAGAAAATAAATTATTTGCAACATTAGATTCAACCACAAGATCAATTACATTGGGAAAGAATCAAAAGCTTCTTTTAAGCGACACCGTAGGTTTTATCAGGAAACTTCCGCCGCATCTTATTGCATCATTTAAAAGCACTTTAAATGAAGTACGTGATGCGAATATTATTCTTCATGTTATAGATATTTCCCATCATTATTTTGAGGACCATATAAATATAGTTGAAAATACACTTAAAGAACTTGGTGCTGATAAAAAAGATCAGGTTAAAATCTTTAATAAAGTTGATGTCATTGAAGATAAAAACAAGATTGGTTATGTTAGGAACAAGTATAAAAATTCTGTGATAATTTCTGCGGAAAGAGGGATAAATATAGCCTCACTTAAGGATTTAATAAATCAAATGGCAGAAGAATCATTCATCGAAGAAAAGATCGATCTCGATTTATCAAAAACAAAAATGGCCGCAAAAATTCATTCGATGGCTGAAGTCCTGTCTACCAAATATGATGACAATAAAATGTACATAACCTATCGGACGAACAAACAGAATTCCGATAAGATAAAGAAGCTGGTCTATGGCGGTTAAAAGAAAACCAGCAGCTAGAAACAGTCTGTTTATCGACGGGAATTCCTTAACTCTAGACAAAATTGAATTGTTCATTAAAACAAATCCTTTAATAGAGATAACTCAAGAAGCAAAAAAAAAGATTAACTCTTCCAGGGAACTTGTAGAGAAATGGGTTGAGGAAGGAGAAAGCATTTACGGAGTAACAACAGGATTCGGTGAATTTTCAAATGTAAAAGTTTCAAAAAAAAATATAAAAAAATTACAGGAAAATTTAATTTTATCTCATTCCGCCGGTTGCGGTGAAAATCTTCCCCCCTTTATAGTCAAAATCATGATGCTTCTTAGGCTGAATGCTTTGGCAAAGGGCTATTCAGGCATCAGGTATTCAACATTAAAGCTATTAGCCGGGATGATCGAAAATAATATTATTCCAGTCATCCCATCCCAGGGTTCTGTCGGTTCAAGCGGAGACCTGGTTCAGCTTTCTCATCTGGTTCTTACAATGATTGGAAAGGGGAAATGCCTCGCCCTGTCCCCTGCCCCGCCGGCCCGCTTCGACTCGTCGGAGACGAGGCGAGCAGGCGGGTTTTCCAAAGGAAATGGTGACATGCTTTTCAATTATAATTTTTCCGGTGAAACAATTATTAATTCTAAAGATGCACTAAAAAGATTTAAACTGAAGCCGGTTATTCTTGAAGCGAAAGAAGGATTAGCTTTAATTAACGGTACGCAGATGATGACTGCTTTTGCCGCTTATATTTGCTTCTGGGCAAATAAGCTGATAAAACTTGCAGATATAAGCGCGGCACTTTCGCATGAAGCATTGAGAGCAACCGATAAGGCATTCGATAAAAAAATTCACCATCTTAAGCCTTTCCCCGGGCAAATAACCACAGCGGAAAATATTTTAAGTCTGATAAAAAATAGTGAGATAAGAAGATCGCACCTGGATAATGATACAAGGGTTCAGGATGCATATTCAATCCGGTGTGTTCCGCAAATTCACGGTGCATCGAGAGATGCAATCGAGTATGTCTGCTCTAGAGTCGAGATTGAAATGAATTCTGTAAATGATAATCCGATAATTTTTCCGGAGACCGGCGAACACATTGAGGGCGGAAATTTTCACGGACAGTCAATGGCATTAGCAATGGATTTTATGTCTATTGCTCTTTCCGAATTGGCGAATGTTTCCGAAAGAAGAATTGAAAGAATGGTGAACGGCTCTTTAAGCGGACTGCCAAGATTTCTTGCACTCGATGGAGGATTGAATTCCGGACTTATGATTGCACAATATACTGCCGCGAGCTTAGTTTCTGAAAACAAAGTTCTTGCCCACCCTGCAAGTGTAGACTCGATACCAACATCGGCAAACCAGGAAGATCATAATTCGATGGGATCAATCGCAGCTCAGAAGTGCTTTAAAATAATGGAAAATCTTAAGAATGTTCTTGCAATTGAATTATTTACAGCGGCACAGGCTGTTGAATTCCTAAAACCATTAAAATGCGGCGACGGCACCTCAATAGTTTATAACGTAATCAGAGAGGCAGTCCCTCCGCTCACTGAGGATAGAGTAATTTATAACGATATAAAAAATGTTTTAAAATTAATTAAAAACGATTATCTTCTGAATTCGGTTGAATCAAGAATACCGTTGAAATGAAAATGGATGTAAAGGATTGAAAGGAATTATAGTAGTATCATGGATATTTTGTTGTTTGTCGTTGGATCGATTTTAGGATCAGCTGCTGTCTTCTTTGCTGTAAAGTTCAGGTTTGAAAGCAAAATCAGCAAAGCGGAAGAAAGGAATAGAATTTTTGAAGAGCAAAACAATGCCCTTTTATCAGAGTTGAACGGTGAAAGAATTAAAATCTTGGAATTAAGCAGATCCCATTCAGCCTTGGAGGCAGATTACAAAAATCTCCAGGAACGTCTTTGTGAGCAGAAAGGTGAATTGGAAAATCTTCAGCAGAAATTCAGCACCGAATTTAAAAATATTGCAAATGAGCTTCTCGAAGAAAAAAGCAGAAAGTTTACTGAACAGAATAAATCGAATATAGAATCAATACTGAATCCTTTAAACGAAAAATTAAAAGAATTCCAGAAACGTGTTGAAGAAACCTATGACAAAGAATCGAAACAGAGATTTTCGCTGGAAAAAGAGATAAAAATTCTTTTCGACCTGAATCAGCAGATGGCGAAGGAAGCTAATAATCTTACAATCGCTTTAAAGGGACAGACAAAGACTCAAGGAAGCTGGGGCGAATTTATATTAGACAGTATATTGGAAAAATCGGGACTGCAGAAAGGGAGGGAATACCAGATACAGGAAACTTTTATTAATGAAGACGGAAGAAGAAGGCAGCCCGATGTTGTTATTAACCTGCCCGAAAATAAATGTTTAATTATAGATTCCAAAGTTTCTCTGCTGGCTTATGAACATTACTGCTCAAGCGATAGCGACGCCGATAAAGCAGTTTCTCTAAAAGAGCATATAGCTTCAATAAGGAAGCATATCAGGGAATTAAGCGCCAAAAATTACCAGAACCTTTACCAGATAAACAGTCTTGATTTTGTTCTGCTTTTTATGCCGATAGAACCTGCGTTCAGCTTGGCTGTACAGAATGATCTGAATATTTTTAATGAAGCTTTTGAAAGAAACATTGTTATAGTAAGCCCATCAACTCTGCTCGCAACACTCAGAACTATTGCAAGCATCTGGCGTCAGGAGTACCAGAACAGAAATGCCCTGGAAATAGCCAGACAAAGCGGTGCATTGTACGATAAATTCCAGGGAATGATAAGCGACCTGATTGAACTTGGGAAAAAAATGAATGCGATGCAGCTTAACTATGAAGAGGCGATGAAAAAATTATATTCGGGAAGAGGAAATTTAGTAAGCAGTGTTGAAAAAATTAAAAGACTAGGGGCTAAAGCTACCAAATCATTGCCGCAATCACTTTTAGACAGAGTGGAAGATTCTGATGAAGAGGAGGAAAACCCGTTGGGTGACAGGCATGATGATGAGGGAAGTCTTTTTCAAAAGAATGATTAATCTGCCGTTTATCCCATTATCCTTTATTGTCAAAAAAATTTATTTATCATTACCAGACATAAATAGTAGCTGGACAAGTGCATTCGTCTGTTATTATTAAATTTTTTTAAACTCCTCTTACGCCGGGTGCCTCTGTAATCAAAATGATCTCCAAAAGGCAGTAAAATTAATCTGGAATTTTCAATTAAGCTAAAACTATAAATTTACTTTGGATAAATTCTTGCAGCCCAGCCTCCGCCGGGTGCCAGATGCAGCTTTAATTTATCTGAAGCAGATATTTGCGATTCTACTTTTTTATAATCACCTGCATACTTATCTGCATTTACACCATCGCGGTAAAATTCAATATTGTAATCTCCGTCCTTTAGGAAAGAGCAGTTTAATGTTAAATTCCTCGGTGCCCAATCGGTCATTGCTCCCACATACCATTCATTACCGCTTCTTCTGGCGATTAAAATATAATCGGAAATTTTGGCATCGAGAACGATTGTAGTATCCCATACAGAAGGGACTGCCGAGAGAAAATCCAGGCATTCATTTTCTTTCAGATAATTCGAAGGATTATCGCAAAGCATCTGCAAAGGTGATTCATATACAATGTACATTGCCAATTGATGGCACCTTGTACCCTGGCTCATCGGCCGGTTAAACGCTACGTTAAAATCTTCTTTTGTTGCATTAAGCATTGCACCCGGCGTAAAATCCATCGGGCCTGCCAGCATACGTATAAAAGGAAGTGTTACAGTATGTTCGGGAGTTATATTTTCACTCCATTTATTCCATTCATTTCCCATTACACCTTCGGAAGTGATAACATTGGGGTAGGTCCGGAGTAATCCTGTGGGTTTATAAGCACCGTGAAAATCAACAAGCAGCTCTCTGCTTGCCGCTTCTTTTGCTACCCTTTCATAATAATTCACCATCCACTGATCATCCCTCTGCATAAAATCAACTTTAATCCCTTTTACATCTAAGGAATCGAACATTTTAAATGCATCATCCCATTGATCATCTAGAGTTTTCCAGATTACCCAAAGAATTATCCCTACATTTTTTTTATCTGCATGATCAATAATCTCAGTTAAATTTATTTCTGGATTCACTTCAAGAAGATTTCCGGTTTTGTACCAGCCTTCATCTAGTATTACGTATTCTATTCCATACTCCGAAGCAAAATCTATAAAATACTTATAGGTTTCGGTATTTACACCTGATCTGAAATCAACTCCGTAAATATTAAGGGCATTCCACCAATCCCATGCAACTTTGCCCGGCTTAATCCATGAGGTGTTAGTTATTTTGACCGGTGAAGCAAGCCTGTAAACCATCTGGGTGGCAATTAAATCTTCATCCTTTTCGGTTATAATTAAAACACGCCACGGAAAATCCCGTGCGCCGATTGTTCTAGCCAGGTAATCCGCATGCTTAGTTACTTTTACATCCCTGTCATTGGTTTGTTCAACTTCAAGAGGATAGCCGGGAAAGACCGCATTAAGTTTCAATGAATTGCTGTCTGTATGCGTTAAATAAAATCCGGGATAGTCAAAAAGATCGGCTTCAGTAATTCCTATTTTAATATTTCCGCAATCCACAAGTGCCGGAATGGAGCTGAATCTTGATGAAGGAACCTGGCTTATTTTCAGATATTTATACTCTCTCTCCTGGTGAGAAAAGAAACTTTCCTCCTGAGGAAAGTAGATATGGTAATCATCTGCAAAATTGAATTCTACATTTTCACTGGTTACGGTTATTGTATCATTTATATGAGTTTTAAATCTGTAGGCTATCCCATCATTATAAACCCTGAAGATCAAAGAGTAATTTTTATCAAAATCTATTCTCAGCACATTGCAAAGATCCCTCACAAGCGCACTTTTTTGCTTAAGGGCCGGTCTGGTAATTTCATCAATAAACCGTGTATAGCTTTTTAGTACTTTTGGGTTTTCACCCAGAATCCTGCTGCCGTTTACTGTCATGCT
>DAISZW010000278.1:0-3130 GCA_036824595.1 Ignavibacteriaceae bacterium | reverse complement strand
ACTAAACTCGGCATCGATATGGAAAATTACGATTATGTTGTTGCTCTTGCAGGAAATCCTAATACCGGCAAAAGTACGGTGTTTAATGCTCTTACCGGACTAAAGCAGCATACCGGTAATTGGCCCGGGAAAACTGTCGTGCGTGCCGAAGGAGGTTTCGCTTATAAGGATAAAAAATTTAAGCTCGTTGATCTGCCCGGAACTTATTCGCTTCTTTCAATGAGTTCGGATGAAGAGGTTGCGCGTGATTTTATTCTATTCGGTCAGCCGGATGTGACTGTAATTGTTGTCGATGCAACTCGTCTTGAAAGAAACCTGAACCTTGTTCTTCAGGTATTGGAAATAACCGACCGTGCAGTTGTTTGTTTAAATCTGATCGATGAAGCTAAGAGGAACCGGATTATTATTGATGAAAGAACACTTTCGAAAGACTTGGGTGTTCCCGTTGTTCCTGCCGCTGCAAGACAGGGAACAGGCATACCCGATCTTTTAAAATATATTCATGATGTAGCATCAGGAGAATATATCTGCAAGCCGCACAGGATAACAAGCGGATCGAAGGAATTGAAGAAGGCTGTAGAAATTCTTCATGAAAAAATATCCGCCCGGTTCCCGGCCTTGCCCAATTCACGCTGGGTGGCATTGCGTCTTCTTGAAGGAGATCAAAAAATAATTGATGCCGTTAAGTCCGGTGAGCTGGAAAAAATCGGAAGAAAAAATATTGTCCAGGAAGCCATACAGGCTGTTTAGAAAAGGAAATTATGAACAATAAGAATATAAAAGAAGATATACTTGTTTCCGCAAATAATTTAAGATGGGAAATCGGCGAAGATTTTCACGACTCTTTAATGGAATCAATCTATACCGATGCATCAAAAATTGCAGGCAGAGCAGTAACAAAAACGGGAGAGAAACCCCGTTTCGATCTGGATAAAACAATCGACAACCTGGTTACAAGCAGAATTTTCGGCTTTCCGCTGATGTTTATTTTGCTTGCTTTAATCTTCTGGATTACTATTGAGGGAGCAAACATTCCGTCATCGCTGATTGCATCTTTTCTAGTGGATACGATCCATCCTCTTTTAAAAGATTTTTCCTCGGGCATAGCATTGCCATGGTGGCTGGCTGGTGTGTTAATAGACGGTGCTTACCTCGCAATGGCGTGGGTTATAAGCGTTATGCTTCCGCCGATGGCGATATTTTTTCCGCTTTTTACTCTGCTTGAAGATTTCGGATATCTCCCTCGAGTTGCATTTAACTTTGATAATTTGTTCAGGAAAGCAGGTGCGCACGGCAAACAAGCTCTTACAATGAGCATGGGATTCGGATGCAATGCGGCAGGCGTAGTTGCTACCAGGATAATCGACAGTCCGAGAGAGAGGCTGATTGCAATTATTACAAATAATTTTTCATTGTGCAACGGGCGGTGGCCCACTCAAATATTAATTGCAACGCTGTTTATTGGAGCGGCAGCGCCTGCACATTTAGCCGGGATAGTCTCTGCAGCTTCGGTAGTGGGGATTGCAGTGTTCGGAATTTTTCTAAGCCTTGTGGTTTCATGGGGATTATCGAAAACTGTTTTAAAAGGAGAGGCATCTGCATTCAGCTTAGAGCTTCCGCCTTACCGGCCTCCGCGGATACTTCAGACTCTTTACACCTCATTAATTGACAGGACAATTATAGTTTTGTGGCGCGCGGTCGTTTTTGCCGTGCCTGCAGGAATGGTTATCTGGCTGGTTGCAAACATTCATATAGGTGAATTAAGTTTAGCGGAACATTTTGTCGGATGGTCAAATCCTTTCGGCATTTTACTAGGATTAAACGGGGTAATTCTACTTGCTTATATAATTGCCATACCGGCGAATGAGATTGTAATTCCTACGGTTCTTATGCTTACCGTTCTTACTTCTAATTTAACCGGAGGAGCCGGCGCGGGGGTTATGTTTGAAACCGATTCGGCAGAAGCTGCACTGCAAATTTTATCTTCCGGAGGATGGACATTATTAACAGGAATTTGTTTAATGCTTTTCAGTCTTATACATAATCCATGTTCAACAACTATCTATACGATATATAAAGAAACAAAAAGTCTGAAGTGGACCCTGGTATCGACTCTTCTGCCGGTAGTTATGGGATTCTTAATTACTTTTTTTGTTGCCCAGGTCTGGAGGCTTATTGCATAAAACTGCAGTGATGCTTTTTTTCCTTTCTCACCATGCATTCAGCCAGAATGAACCGATAGTAACCGACCGTCCCGATATTACGGAATCTGCCGTCACGGTTCCGCTCTCAGCATTTCAAATTGAAACCGGAATTGTATATCAAGAAAATCTTGAAAACTTTAATGGAATAAATACTGAAGTAAAAACGATTAGTGCTGCAGGTACTCTTTTAAGATATGGAATAACTTCGTCGGTTGAATTAAGGGCAGGAGCGGAGTTTTTATACCAGGAAGCGGAATCACCTGAAGAGAGAGAAATTACTCAAGGCATCGGCGGGATATTTGCCGGCTCCAAGATTCAGCTTCTGAGAGATCATACGGAACTTCCCGATGCTGCAATATTTTTTCATTTCAATTTACCTGCAGTAGCTGAGAAACTGAAGCCGGAAAAAGTTGAGCCTGAAATTTTATTGGCTGCATCTCATACTATTTTTAATTCGCTTTCATTATCATATAATTTCGGCGGTACATGGGAAAGTTCGGATGAATTAATAAATTATTTCTACAGCAGCTCCTTAGGGTATGAGTTAATTGAAAAAACCGGAATGTATGCGGAATTATTCGGCGGGTTTTCCTCAGCAGCCCCGGCTTCTTTTAATTTCGATGCCGGTTTGGTGTACATGGTGCTGGATAATTTACAACTGGATATATCTTCAGGGTTTAATTTTGAAAAGCCCGGCGAGAATTGGTTTATAAGCTCAGGATTTTCTTTGCGACTTCCGGAATGACTATTGCTGCTGTTAGATAACCTATTTTTGTTTATAATTGTATAATATCTTGAAATATGAATTTATATTCAATAAAAATAATAACCGCTGTTTTAATCTCCGTACTTGCATTCAATTTTTTTCATTCTGAAATAATAGACCAGTTTGAAGAGAATAAAAAATGCAAGGAAGTAGATTATTG
>DAISZW010000277.1:0-3131 GCA_036824595.1 Ignavibacteriaceae bacterium | reverse complement strand
TCACGCAGATCGTTTTTGGAAAAAAGCTCTAAAGGCATGATCGCGGCAGCCGTAATTCCTTATTTCCTTAAAGAAGATATCGCCAAGGCATATTCTTTCAGGAAAGGGAATGAAATGAAGCTGGCTGATTATTATGCTCACTTTGGGGTGGATGAAAAAATAATCAATGATGTTATGGCTGAAGCTCTTTCACGCGGAGGCGATTACTGCGATTTATTTTTTCAGCATAACATAGGAAACTACATCGGGCTCGAAGATAAAGCTGTAAACCGTGCTTACTCCGATGTTGCTTTCGGTGTCGGTATAAGAGTTTTGAAAGGAGATCAGACCGGTTATTCGTACACCGAAGAATTAACTCCTAATGCAATGAAGCTTGCGGCAAAAACAGCTGCAAACATTGCTGATTCAGGTAAAACTGTTCCTCCTGTAGAATTTAAACTAAGGGAAACTCCAAATTATTATCCCATTGAAACTCCTTGGGAAGAAATCGGAATCGATAAAAAAATTCCCTACCTCCAGGTTATAAATGACAAAGTTTTTGCCGAAGATAAAAGAATAATTAAATCCAACATCTGGTTTATAAACGAGACATCATATATTCTTGAAGCAAACTCGGACGGAGTTATTGCATGCGATTACCAGCCGATGGGACAAATAGCAGTAACCTGCAACGCGGAGCAGGATGGAAAAAGAGAGGAGAATTATTTCGATCTTTCCGGCCGAAGGGGAATTGAATTCTTTACTCCCGATAATATAGATTTGCTTGCTAAAGAAGCTGTCAGAAGGACGGTAGCATTGTTTGAAGCCGTAAAACCGGAAGCAGGAGAAATGCCGGTAGTGCTTGCTGCAGGAAGTTCCGGAATATTGCTGCATGAAGCAATCGGGCATGGAATGGAAGCTGATTTCAACCGGAAAAATATTTCAATATTCAGCGATAAAATTGATAAGAAAGTAGCGGAAAGTTTTGTTTCAATTGTAGATGACGGAACAAACCTTAATATACGCGGATCCATAAATGTAGATGATGAAGGGAATTTAACCGGTAAAACTTACCTTGTAGAAAACGGGATACTGAAAAGTTATCTGCATGACAGGATAAGCGCAAAGCATTATAATGTTAAACCTACAGGGAACGGAAGAAGACAATCATTCAGGTTTTCTCCTCAACCGAGAATGAGAAATACTTATATGCTTCCGGGACCTCATACAAAAGATGAAGTTATCGGCAGCGTTAAAAAGGGTATTTATGCCGAGGCTTTTACAAACGGTCAGGTGTTTATAGGCGCAGGCGATTTTACTTTCTATGTTAAATCGGGATTTCTAATTGAAGATGGAAAATTAACTAAACCGATAAAAGATGTTAATATAATCGGGAACGGGCCAAAAGTTCTGGCCGATATAGTTATGGTTGCAGACGATATGAAAATGGCCGAGGGAGGATGGACATGCGGAAAGAACGGGCAGGGTGTGCCGGTTTCAATGGGTCTGCCTACAGTTAAGGTTTCCAAGATAACTGTCGGCGGAGTTCAATCATAAAAATTTTCCATCATAAAAGGATATTAAAATCATGAATAATAAAGAAAGAACAGCCCTAGCCGAATGGGTTATTCAAGAAGCAGTTAAAGCCGGTGCGGACGAAATTTCCGCTGTAATTTATAACAGCAGGGGAATTGATGTGGAGTACCGCGAGAAAAAACTGGAGAAGCTCCAGGAATCATCACAGAATTCCTTGAACCTGGATATTTATGCCCAGCAAAAATTTTCAGGTCATTCTACAAACGATTTAAAAAAAGAATCTCTTCAAAAATTTATTGAAGAAGCAGTAGCAAGCACAAAATATTTAACTGAAGATGAATTCAGAAAATTACCCGAACCCAAATATTACCCGGAGAAAACGACCGGAAACCTCGGAGTCAGGGATAATTATTATGAAAAAATCGAATCACCTGAACGACTGAAAATAGCATCCGAAATTGAACAAATTGCTTTAGCCCAGAGCGATAAAATAATTTCCGTTACTTCAGGCTACTACGATAATTATTCCGAAGGTGTAAGAGTCCACAGCAACGGATTCAGCGGTGAATGGAACGAAACCTCATTCACTGCCGGCGCCTCGGTAACAGTGAAAGATGAAAACAGCAGGCCGGAAGACTGGTTTTACGCAACAACCAGGTTTTATAAAGATGTTCCGTCAGCCGAATTAATTGCAAAAAGTGCGGTTGAGCGGGCATTAAGAAAAATCGGGCAGAAGAAGATCCAGTCGGGTAAATACCCTATGATTGTGGAAAACCGGGCAGGCGCCAGACTTTTCTACATGTTGTACGGTCCAATGACTGCCAGGGCAATTCAGCAGAAAAGCTCATTTTTAGATGGGATGCTCGGACAGAAAATCGGCTCTGAGAAATTAACTGTAATAGACGATCCCTTTCTTGAAAAAGGTCTGTCATCCAGATTCTATGATTATGAAGGGCTTGCCTCAAAGAAAAGAGTAATGATTGAAAAAGGAGTGCTCCGGAATTTTTATATAGATAATTATTACGGACGGAAGCTAGGAATGGAATTTACAACCGGATCACCCTCGAATATTGTTTTCGAATACGGAGGCAGATCGATGGATGAGATGATCAAAGAGATGGAGAAAGCCATCCTTGTAAACGGATTTATCGGCGGTAATTCGAATTCGACAACCGGCGATTTTTCTTTTGGGATTGTCGGACTCTTAATTGAAAACGGCAATATAGTTCATGCAATAAATGAGATGAATATATCCGGTAATGCCAAAGAATTCTGGAACCAGCTTGTGGAAATGGGAAATGATCCGTACCCGTATTCGTCTTTGCGTTGTCCTGCCATGCTGTTTGACGGCGTGAATTTCAGCGGATTGTAATAATTCCGTCTCGATTTATAATTTATTAACTATAACCATTGCCCATGAATTAATTCATGGGCTATTTAATTTAAACACAATAAAACCATTAACCAGCGCCTCCAATCCCTATCTCATTGCAAACTTAATTCTATTCCTATATCTTTGATTCAAAGGCAAAATCTCAAAAGGATTGTGGCCGCAATGACAAGCTTAAATTACCACAAGTAATAACAATCAAAAGGAAATCAGATGAATTTCGATT
>DAISZW010000106.1:2352-11402 GCA_036824595.1 Ignavibacteriaceae bacterium | reverse complement strand
ATTTCATCTGGAATACGCGGAAGGAATGTGGTTTAATTGCAATTTCAAAGGAGGATTCTTCTTCTTTTTCTCTCCCCCAAATAACCGGGCTTTCTTTTCGAAAACCTGAAATTTCTTCGTTTGTAAGTATGTCCATTAGTTCGTTAGTTTTGCTGCTTGTAATAATTTTTACAGTTGTACTTTCCGGAAGAAAAGATTCAATGATAAATGTATTATTATTATAAACGAATAGAGCAACCTGCGAAGCTCCTTCAAGCCGTATTTGGAAATCTTCAGAAATAACCTGCCTGATTCTGTTTAATACTTCGGGCGGCATGTTGTAAAGATCTGCAAAATTATCCGGTATTGTTAAAACAAAAAGATAGCCGTTTCCATATTTTGCCTGATGAAGAATAGGCCAGCCGATTCCGGAATCAAGACTTGAAATGTCCTCCCATGAATCATTTGTAAAATACTGCATCTGCGGAATAAGCATTTCATCTTTTGATTTATAATTCTGATCTCTTCCGATTACAAATTTTTTTATTAAAGCTTTTCCACCTGTTAAATTAAGTTCCACAATTTCTTCTATTCCTTTTTCCTGTAACGCTTTCAATAAGCCGGAAGTAATCATTATATTCTTCCCGGCGATCAACCGGTTCTTAATTTTATCAATAATCCCGGGATCAAACTTAGCTGATTCAGTCAGCAGAATCATTTTAGGTTCTGTGGGGAACTCAGGCAGAATATCCATGGGTATGCCTATCATTCCAAAATAATTATGAAGAAAATCTTCACCCGAAGAATGAAAAGGTTTATAACTTTTAATTCCAACCGGATTGCCGAGTTTGGGAATTATCTTTTCGGCAATTTCAAAGGAGTAGCCTGCAGCTCTTGCTATTGTTGAAGGAGAAAAATTATTTCCTTCGGCATCTTTTCTTGGCCGCACCATTGCATCATAATCAAAGCTGGTATTTCCATTCTGCCAGGCTGCACGATCCGAATCTTTAAATGGTCTGAGGAGCTGGCGAAAATCAAAGAGAGTTATTTCAGGAGCCTTAGCAAACAAGGTAAGCCACAATTGCTCTGCATAACGGTCCATATAATACAATCCGCCCGGATCAACCCAGCCGCCCCCGTTTCCTCCAGGTTTAATATTTTCAAAATACCGGAAAATCAGATAGCTCTCATACTGCTGAAGATGCTGGCGGGTCATTACAGGATCACGTGTTTCGGTTCCTGTATAAATTCCATCAAAAAGTTCCGGTTCTTCTTCAAGATTAAAGCCGAGCGCCTGAAAATGTTCATACCAGTTCGGATATTTAATCACAACTTTAACTTTGGAATTCACCATCTTTGCGGGTTTTATAACCAGCTCTTCAGCAGCTTCGGTCATAAGCTTAAGGCGGTATTTTGTCCAGCTTAAATTTCCTTTAGCCTTAATGCACAATTCGCATTTACAGCTTGTAAAGAAAAAATCATCAAGGATAAATTCATCAAAATGTTTTGCGGTAAGTTCTGCGATTTCTTTTGCCTTCCGGCGATGTTCCGGATTTGAATAACAGAAAGTCTCGAAGCGGTTGCTTTCATTTATTGTATAAGTAATTCCGCCTGCAGTTTTTAAGCCCCTTTCTTGAAAATATTTTTTAGCCTTCTCAATTATTTTTTCATCCACTAATATTTTGTCTCGGTAGGTTTCTATGTATATTTTATCAACTTTAACCTGCCTAGATATAAGCGTCCAAAGCGAATCAAGTCTCTCAAAGTCATTCATCTCCCGGACTTCATAAGCTCTCGCATAAACCGCTACTTCAAAGCCCTGATAATTTCCGGGGGGCAGCCGTGAGTTTAAAGCTGTAATAAATAAAAGCAGAGGCGGAAGAAATTTTAACTGCATTTAATGTTTACAAATAAAGATTAGACGTCGATATCAACTTTTACAGGCTCAACTTCCCAGACTTTTTCTGCATATTGTTTTACCGAACGGTCGGAAGAAAATTTACCCATTCTTGCAGAATTCAAGATCGATTTTTTTGCCCATTCAGTTTGATTTAAATATAATTGGTTAATTTTTTCCTGTGTATCTATATATGATTGATAATCAGCAAGGAGGCAATAATAATCGTAGTTCAGCAACCCATCAATTAGAGGCTTGAAAATACCCGGTTCATTGCTGCTGAAATAGTTGGATGCAATCATATTAATAACTCTTTTCAGTTCTTCATTCTTCTCGTAATATTCACGGGGATTATAACCATTCTGTTTAAGCTTAACAACTTCATCTGCGTGCAAACCGAAAATAAAAATATTTTCAGGACCTACTTCCTCTCTTATTTCAACGTTCGCACCGTCCATTGTTCCGATAGTTAATGCCCCGTTTAAAGAAAGCTTCATATTGCCCGTTCCGGAAGCTTCAAATCCTGCCGTGGAGATCTGTTCGGAGAGATCGGAAGCAGGTATAATTTTTTCCGCAAGGCTTACCGAGTAATTCTTTAAGAAAAAAACTTTCAGTTTATCCCCTATGTCTTTATCAAAATTCACTACGCCTGCAACCGAATTAATTAATTTTATCACAAGCTTTGCCATGTAGTAAGCAGGTGCAGCCTTACCGGCAAACAAAACTGTCCTCGGCACAACATCTTTGTTTGGATTATCTTTTATCCTGTTATATAAAGTTATTACATGGAGGACATTCAGGAGCTGCCGTTTGTACTCGTGAAAGCGCTTTACCTGAACATCAAACATCGATTCCAGATTTACTTTTATATTATGTTCCATGAAAATATACGACCTCAGGAGATCCTTGTTAAACCATTTTGCACTCTGCCAGTTTTCAAGAAAATCCCGGTCGTCAAGGTAATTTTCAATTTCTTTTAACCCTGATAAATCTTTAATCCACCCGGTGCCGATTTTGTCTGTAATTAATCCTGAAAGCATTGGATTAGCAGCTCTAAGCCATCTTCTCTGCGTAATTCCATTGGTTATATTAATAAATCTTTTAGGATATAACCTGTAGAAATGTTTAAATATTCTCTCCTTTAAAATTTTCGTATGAAGCTCTGCAACTCCATTGATTGCATGGGAACCTACAATAGCCAAATTAGACATTTTGACTTTCTTTTGAGATCCTTCCCTGATGATGGATAATTCAGCAATAATTGATTCGTCGTCAGTGTAGTTTTTCCTGATTTCTTCAAGGAATCTAAAATTTATTTCATAAATTATTTCCAGATGACGCGGAAGGAGATCGCTCATTATATTCACCGACCATTCTTCCAGTGCTTCGGGAACAACAGTATGATTAGTATACGAAAAAGTCTTTTTGGTAATCTCCCATGCTTCATCCCACTCCAATTCCTCCGCATCCAGGAGGATACGCATCAGCTCCGGAATAGCGATAACGGGATGAGTGTCATTCAGCTGTATTGAAGTCTTTTCGGCAAATTTATCAAATGTTTTATGATTGATTTTATATTTCCTGATTATATCCTGCAGAGTTGCAGAAACAAAAAAATACTGCTGTCTTAATCTTAAATATTTTCCTTTGTCGATAGTATCATTGGGGTACAGCACCTTCGAGATGTTTTCCGAATTATTTTTATTTTCCACTGCATAAAGATAATTCCCCATATTAAAATCTTTAAAGCTGAATTCACTTGTTGCTTTTGCCTGCCAAAGGCGCAAGTTGTTTACGGTTTCAGTGTTATATCCGGGAACAGGAACATCGTATGCAACCGCTAGTACATCTTCGGTATCAATCCAATCGTATTTTAATCTGCCGTTCTTACTTATAGCTATAGATCTGCCGTAAAATTTAATTCTGAATGACAGCTCCCTTCTCATTATTTCCCATGGATTCCCATAACTCAGCCAATTATCTGCTTTCTCAACCTGCCAGCCGTTTTCAATATCCTGATCGAATATTCCATATTCATATCTGATTCCGTAGCCGAATGCAGGCAATTCAAGTGTAGCCATTGAGTCGAGGAAGCATGCAGCAAGCCTTCCCAGACCGCCGTTACCTAAACCCATTTCCTCTTCAAAGTCCTTGATATCTTCAAGGCTGTACCCGTTCTCTCTTAAAATTTCGTAGCATTCATCATAAAAATTCAAATTAATAAGTGCATTCCCGAGCAGCCTTCCCATTAAAAATTCAAGCGAAAGGTAGTAAACTCTCTTTACATCCTCTTCTTTATACTTCTGCTGGGTTCTTAACCATCTTCGAACGAGCTTGTCTCTAATCGCCAGCGATAACGCATAATATGCATCATTTCCCGTGACGGTAAATTTATCTTTAACCAGCTGAAATTCAAGGTGTTCAGCAAACTGGCTGGACAAAGAATAATTTTCCATTTTCTCTTTTCCCGTAAAGAATACGGATCCATTTTTAAGACCCATTAAGTCACCTCATATATAAAATGTCCAAAAGCCGCCGGTTCATATATTATCGAGTTCGGAAAGAAGATTCAGAAGATCAAGAGACTTAGTTGTCATCATTAAATGATTTTCCGAATCAACCGGCCAGTTCTCGACGGGACGGTCTGTATAAAGCTCAATTCTGTTTCCATCAGGGTCGGTGATATATATCGACTCCGAAACGCCGTGATCGGAAGCCCCTTCAATTTTGTAGTTTACCTCATACAACCGCTTTATAATCCTGGCAAGTTCTTTCCTATTCGGGTAAAGAATTGCGAAATGATACAGCCCCGTATGGCCGGGAGGTGAAGATGGTGCACCTTTCCCTGCCCATGTATTTAATCCTATATGATGATGATATCCTCCTGCAGATAAGAATACAGCATTGTTTCCGTAATATTGAGTAACTTCAAAACCTAAGAGATCTCTGTAGAACTTCAATGAACGGTCTAGATCGGAAACTGTGAGATGAATGTGGCCGATCTTTGTGTCAGGGTGTGTTTTGAAATCCAATCCAGCATACTCCATCTTTTTTATAAGTGAATCTGCAAAGATAATATTCTAAAGGGGAAAAATCATATAAGAAATGCTTGGACTAAAATTTTGTTCAAGTAAATTAAGATATTTACCAGACTAAATATAATATCTCATAATCGGTCTGCCTGCCGATCTTCTGGCAGCTTCCTGAAATCCGGCTTTAATAAATGCAGAGCTGAATCCGGTCCATGCAAAAACATCCGGCATTAAGCCGTCTTTCTTAGGTTCAATAGGGTAACCTTCGACAATCTTTGCACCGTTTTTCTTAGCATGTTTAACTGCTGCTTCAAGCAATTTTACGGTAACACCTTTGCGGCGGTAAGGCTTTGCAACGAAGAAACAAACAACCGACCAGACGGGATTATCGTCGACAGGCTGCAGAACTCTGGACCTTTCCAAACCGGAATAAGAACTCCTGGGGGAAATTGCACACCAGCCGACCGGTTCTGTTTTATCGTAAGCTAATATCCCGGGTATTTCATTAGCTTTTATTATTTTCCTTAATGCCCTTTTATTTCCTTCCCCTTTTTGCTTATTAAACTCAGACCGTTTTAAACGCCACCACATGCACCAGCATCCGGCGCAGGCGCCGCGCTCACCGAAAAGCTTTTCAAGATCTTTCCATCTTTCTTCCGTTGCCGGATGATAATTTAAATTTATTTCTTTACTCGATGTCAAAATGATCCCTCGCTATGAAAGAATTTAAACTTAATCCGAAATTTTTCTGAGTTTACGGAAACTTACTTCGGCAGTTTCCCAAACAGCTTCACAAAAAATCGGTGGAACTTATGAAATGACTCAACCGGCTGAGCAAACATTAAAATACATTCATTGTAAATTACATTTATTCCGTTGGCATTACAAAATCCAACGGCTTTTTGGGACTCAGCTCCTTTCTGCATCCAGATATATTTTATACCGCATGCAAAAGCTTCGGCTACAACTGCCTCTGTCTGTTCCGGATGAACAATAATTAATACTGCAGATATTTTTTCGGTAATTGATTTAAGATTAGGGTAACATTCCTCACCGTCTATACTGCTTACATTCGGGTTTACAGGAATTACCTGAAATCCTCTCATTTTTAAATCCCTATAGCAGGAATAACCAAACTTTTTAGGATTCCGTGAAACGCCGATTACAGCAATTGGTTTTTGAATTAGAAAATCATCAATTATTTTTTTTGAAACCATTATTCTCCCTTTTTTTACAAACTGCTAAACTCAAATAATTTCTTTAATTGAAAGAATCTCCGGATAAAAATTTTTGTCGATGCAGGCAGTATTAGCAATAGCTAAAATTTTTTTACTGCGTCTTTGCAGCAGGCAATTTGAAAAAAAATGTCGATCCGGAATTTTTTCTGCTCTCAACCCAAATTTGACCTCCTTGTCTCTCTACAAGTTCTTTGCATAATATTAAACCTAAGCCTGTTCCGGTTTCTTTTGACGTTCCTTTTGTAGTAAAGCTTACATCCATTCTGAACAATTTCGGCAGATCTTTAGAGTCTATGCCCACACCGGTATCGCTGACTTTCAGTATTACAAAATTATCTTGAAGCTTTGCAGACACCGTGATATTTCCGTTAATGTTTGTAAACTTTATTGCATTTGAAATCAGGTTTCTAAATATTGTTTCAGTCATTTTAACATCTGCAAAGGCCGCAGTCTGGGCGTCAACATCAATAATAAACTTTATCTCTTTGTTTCGTAAATTTTGGGCGAATAAAGATTCAAGTTTTTCCAGCACCGGCATAATTTCAATTCTTTCCGGTTCGAACGGAATTTTTCCCGTTTGTATTCTAGACCATTGCAGAAGATTTTCCATCAGATCGAAAGCCAATTTGGAAGATGATGCAGCCTCGGTAATTATTTCCCTGATCTCGTTCTCTTCCATAGTGTCGTATCCATCAGCAAGTATTTCAAGAATCCCCATCAAACCGCCTAGAGGGCTCCGCAGATCGTGAGAAATGATCGAGAAGAATTTATCTTTAACCGCATTAATTTCAACCAGCTCTGTGTTTACTTTCTTTATTTTCTCCTCAAATTCTTTTTGGGCATTTATATTGGTGCATGAACCTATAAAACCTAAAAAAATATTTTCATTTGTTATCCGCGGAATTCCTCTAATTATCATCCATTGAAAGCGGCCGTCTTTTCCTTTCAACCTGAATTCATAAGTAAAAGGTTTTCTGTGTGTAAAGGCATTACGGTATTTATTTAATAAATCCTCCATATCGTCGGAATGAACATCCTTCAGCCAGTTCATTCCAAGCAGATCACCCGGTTTTTTACCAGTATAATCTGCCCACACCTTATTTACAAAACTGAAAAGTCCTTCAACATCGGTAATCCAGATCATTACCGGGGCAGTACTGGCAATGTTTTCAAACCAGGCCTGATTTTCAATTATTACTTCTTCCTTCATCTTCTGGCTGGTTAAATCAATAATAGATAAGAAATAAGATTTATCGCCTGAATCCGGAAGCTGGCCGCACTTAATCAGAATAAGTGAAGGGAAATAATTTTTATCGGCTCCCCGAACCTTTGTTTCGATCATCTGAGGCTTGAGTGATCCGCAGGCTTTTTCTAAAGCTTTACTAAAATTATCCCTGTAATTTTTCTCGATTAACTCTGAGAATTTTTTATTAATTACTTTTTTCTTCTCTCCGCCGAGCAGGATGGTTCCGAGATTATTCATATCAGTTAAAACTGCATCGGAATTCAATAAAAATACAGCCGAAGGAAGCATTTCGAGAACTCTGTTTAATTCATTATTTGAAGCGGGAGATGGATTTATTTCATTTTGGGAATTCATTTTTAAGAGAAATAAGCATTAGTTATTAATTCAGAGTTTAAATTTGAATTTAAAATTAAGAAATGTCAATGAATATAATTTTATTGGAAAAAGAATGATTAGAATTTCAGCTATTTCTGCATTTTTTATTTTGGGTCATTTTGCTACAGAATCTAAAATCAATACATCAAAAAGTGAGACATTTTATTAAAAGATTAGTAATAAAGAGAATTTACTATGCTTTCATACATGGCATTTTATTCGCCTTTTAGTGCGCAGTTAAGTTCATCGAAATTCTGCTTCATTTTAGATAGGCGGGGAGCTAAGCTTACAGCTTTTACCTTAATGTAAATTTAGCCAACTATCTAAAGGAGTCTGAGGTGAAATTAAAAGTCTCTTCATTGCTGATCCAGCCGAAATTGAATGAAGTTTATTTCAATTTCATTCTTTCATTATCTCTTAAAGATAGTTTCTTAGAAAATTCAAAAAAGAAATTTATGGAAGCTCAATTGTTTCCATTAAAAAACTATATATCTATAGAGATTTTTATCAACTAATAATCAATAAATAAGGAGTAAAGTCATGAAGAAGTACATCTATTTTTTAATGCTGCTAGGATTGTTTCTCGTTGGATGCAGCGAGCGCTCTAATATAGTTGCACCGATAGAGAGCAGCAACGACGAACCCAATTGGATTGCCGGATCAAGCAACTCTTTGCAGAAAGATGTAACTACCAGTAAGTGGATTTATGGTGATCAAGAATCCTTGCTTGAAATTAATACCGGTTATGCCGGCGGAACTGGCTGGATATCCATTACGGCGAATGCAAGATTCCAGAGATACTCATTTCAAGGTTCACGTTATATTACAATGACCGTAAGCGATGAGTGCGGAACCTCAACATTCACGCCTTCAGGAACTTTTCTAAAACCGGTAATCTACAACCTGACAATTATGGGTCTTGATTTAAGCAATATAGATCCGGCAACAGTACGTTTTGTTTATATGGCTGAAGATGGAAATTACTATGTACCTAAATATGAAAGGCTCTATGTTGAAAAGCAGTCAGGTAAATTACAGATAATTAATGCTCAGCTGCCGCATTTCTCTCGTTACGGATTTGTTAATTAGTAATAAATATGGAAAAGAAAAAGTCGGCTTTGAAAATAAAAATGAAAAATCTTAAAAAATTTTTGGAAGAAGAATTTTTCAACTGTTTTACTCTCTTAAGTATTTTTCAGAATAAGGGAGTTCAAAAGGAGTTAATATTTATTTACATAAGAAATCAAAAAAATGTTAAACAATAATAAAGATAAAACAATGTC
>DAISZW010000106.1:0-2252 GCA_036824595.1 Ignavibacteriaceae bacterium | reverse complement strand
GTTTCATCCAGATTAAAGCGAAAGCCGAGATTCAGAAGAATTCTTTCGAAGGATGCAGCTACGTTACAATGTCTATTAATGACCGTTTCGGCGAAACTACTTTTTCTCCTGAATGCACCTTTTCGAAACCTGTAATCTATAATCTTACAATTAGGGGGCTTGACCTGCGTGGAATTAATCCCTCAACCGTAAGATTTGTTTACATGTCGCCTGACGGCGAATACCAGCAGGCAAAGTACGATCGTCTCGTAGTAAATATAAAAACCGGCAAATTGCAGGTTGTCAACGCCCGGCTGCCGCATTTCTCCCGTTATGGATTTGCTAACTAAATCTTATTTGGGGCATCAATGCAAAATTCGAAATATACATTTGAAACAGAGCTTGAAGAGCTGCTTAAAAAGTATCTTGGAGTGGATTGTTTCAATAAAATTAATTTGAGCAGTTATCCTGCTAAAGAAGCCGCTGATGGAATATCTGCAAAAATTAATGCCTTCTACGAGGATCAGCTGAAGATAAATATGAGTGATTGTTCTGAAAGAATGAAAATTGACAGAACAATAACATATTCACAGAAAAAATTGGAACCTGAAAAGTTTCAAAATTTTTTGCTGGAACTTGGGAAAATCTGCTTGTCCGGAGGCAAATTGGATATTGCAGCCGAAATCTTTAAGAAAGTTAAAACCTCAAGCAATAAATCCGGAATAAAGGCAGAATCGCTGCTTGGACTGGCAGACGTTTACAATAGGAGAGCTAACTGGTCTAAGAGTTTATCAAACATTGCCGAAGCTGAATCACTGTACAAAAAGACAAAAGACAATCTCGGCGTGGCAAAGTGTGAGAACCTGATAGGTATTACATTCAGCGAAATGGGGGATGTTGAAACTGCAAAAGAACATTTCCATAACAGCCTTACCCTTATTGATCCTGAAAAAGATATGGAAATGGCTGCGCATCTTGAAACAAATCTTGGAATTCTTGATAATGTCCTGGGTAATTCCGTTGAATCGCTGATCCACTTTAACAAAGCATTGGGAATTTATAATAAACTGCAGAACAGGAAGAATGCTGCGGATGTTACTCATAATATAGGAATGGTTTATCTGGATTCCGAGGAGTACGAATTAGCAGTTGCTGCCTTTGATGACGGAATTAATACCGCCAAAGAAGGAGGCTTTATTCCGATTCTCTGCCTTCTTTATCATGCCAAATCGCGTGCACTCGTTGGAATGAATGCTTTATATTATGCTGCAGAATTTGCCGACAAAGCACTTGAAATCAGCCATGCTATTGATGATAAACTAGCTTTGGCGGATATATATAAGGTTAAAGGAATAATTGAAAGACAACTCAAGAATTTTAAAGTGGCTGAAGAATATCTTTTAAACAGCTTGAGGATCAATAACATCCTTGGGAATGAAATGAATATTGCCGAAACTTCTCTAGAGCTGGCTATACTATATGAACATATAAATAATTCAAATTCGAGAAAGTTTTATTTAAAGAGCTCTCTGGATTATTACAAAGAAATTAATGCTTCAACAAAAATTAAAAAGATTGAAGAACTATTGAATTTTGAGGCAGCATAGGGGCTGCCTATAAAAAATGAAAACCAATAATATGCATATAGTTAATGATTTAAAAAGCCTGATAAATAATTATATCTCCGATGATCAGGTTAAAGAATTCTTTAAAAGCCTGGATGACGATATTACCTTAAATACCGGTAAAGATTCTTTAACTTCTGAACCGGACAAATCTCAGGTTGAATATCAGCTTCCGAAAGGAATTAAGTACCGTCTGCTGGTTGACAGAACTTTAACCCATTGCGAAAAGCTTTTGCCCGACGATAAATATTTCCAGTTATTACTGGACCTTTCCCAGCTGATGCTTTTTGCCGGTGAAATTTCTTTTTCACTTGAATTGGCGGAAAACCTTCTGATTAAGCTTAATCAAATGAATAAATATGAAGCTATAACAGCCGAAACTAACTTGATGATCTCGAAGATTTATTGGGCCCAGGCTTATTGGGATGATTCCCTGCAGTATGTTTCGGATGCAATGAATATTTTCCGGTCGCTTGAAAGCAAAACCGGAATAGCAAAATGCGAAAATATGCTTGGGACAGTATACGGCGAAAAAGGTGAATTCGAAAAAGCACAAAAACATTTTGTAAATGCTTTAATCTACCTGAAAGAAGAAGATGATGTTTTATCACATGCAATGGTTCTAACTAACTTAGGAATTATTAATAC
>DAISZW010000105.1:4746-11527 GCA_036824595.1 Ignavibacteriaceae bacterium | reverse complement strand
TGCTGCTTGCGGGTCCAGCTTTGTCTTTGCCCAGTATGCTTGTAATAAGGAGTGTGATAGGAACTCAAAAAACAATTGTTTATATCTTCTTGGTGATTGTCATGGCTACAATAAGCGGGATGATTTATGGAGCAATTTTTAATTAGACTAGAAAACAAGTAATGAAAAAAAAAGTGCTGATACTTTGTACAGGCAATTCATGCCGCAGCCAGATGGCTGAAGGTTTTTTAAAATCATTGGATAAAAATCTCGAAGTATATTCTGCAGGTACAAAACCGGCTGAAAAAGTAAATCCTCACGCGGTTAAAGCAATGAATGAAATCGGAATAGATATAAGCGGAGGTATCCCGGAAAAAGTTGAAAAATATTTATCTCAATCTTTTGATTACGTAATAACGGTTTGTGATAATGCAAAGGAAACATGCCCAGTGTTTTTAGGAAATGTTAAGCATCGTTTGCACATCGGTTTTGACGATCCCGCAGAGGCTGCCGGGACAGAAGAAGAAGTTATGCCCGTTTACCGGCGGGTGAGAGATGAAATAAGAAAAGAGTTTTATGAATTATACTTAAAAGAATTAAGGGAGAAATAAAATGTTAACCATAAGAATTGTCGGATCCGGCTGCATAAATTGCGAAAATCTTATGAAGCTGTGTATGAATGTAGCTGCTGAAAATGAATTAGAGGCCGACATTCAGAAAATAACAGACAGGCAGAAATTTACTGAACTCGGCGTCTGGATGACTCCGGCACTCATAATTAACGGGCAGATTTTAAGTCAGGGAAAAATTCCTGTGAAATCCACACTTGAAAATTGGCTGAAACAAGCAGCGGCCGATGAATAACTAGCTCAGTAATAACTTATCCGGAAAAATATATGAACACAGTTTCTAAAAAACTTCCGTTCTTCGACCGTTATTTAACGCTTTGGATCTTCATTACTATGTTCCTCGGTGTTGCGGCCGGTTCGCTCTTTCCGGGAATCGCCGATTTCTGGGATTCGTTAAGCAGCGGCACCACGAATATCCCGATCGCAACCGGTTTGATCTTGATGATGTATCCGCCTCTTGCAAAAGTTAAATACGAGGAGCTTCCGGTTGTATTTAAAAATATAAAGCTGCTTTCTTTATCGCTTGTTCAAAACTGGATTGTTGGACCGCTTGTAATGTTCTTCTTCGCAATTATTTTTCTTCCGGATAAACCTGAATTAATGATCGGAGTTATACTTGTCGGCTTGGCGCGTTGCATAGCCATGGTTTTGGTCTGGAATGATTTAGCAAAAGGAGATTCGGAACTTGCGGCCGGATTGGTTGCATTCAATGCGTTGTTCCAGGTTTTTCTTTACTCGGTTTATGCATATATCTTCATCACCCTGCTTCCGCCGTTATTCGGATTCAGCGGTGCATTGGTTGAAATTTCAATTGGGGAGATTGCTGTGACGGTCCTGATTTATCTCGGAATTCCTTTCGCTGCAGGAATTCTGACAAGAGTAATTTTCCTTCAATTTAAAGATAAAGAATGGTATCATAAAAAATTTGTACCAAAAATTTCTGTGGTAACACCTGCTGCATTGCTCTTTACAATTTTTGTGATGTTTTCATTTAAAGGCGATGCTATTGTCGAATTACCGCTGGAAGTGATTAGAGTGGCCGTTCCGTATCTGTTTTATTTTGCCGGTATGTTCTTCATTACCTTCTATCTTGCAAGAAAAATAGGTGCCGGATACGAAAAATCCGCAACTGCCGCCTTTACCGCAGGCAGCAATGATTTTGAACTTGCTATCGCCGTAGCTGTCGCAGTGTTTGGAATAAATTCTCAAATAGCATTTGCAACAGTAATAGGACCTCTTGTTGAGGTACCCGTACTTATTTTATTAGTGAATGTTGCTTTATGGTTTAAACAAAAATATTTCAAAGAGAGCTTCAGTAAAGAATAACTTTCAAAATATTCAAGGGAGAGATGCAAACCATATTACTTATCTTGTTAATGTAAATGATTTTTTAATAAAAGCACAAAGTGGAGAAAAAATGATCTCAGTAAAAATACTCGGCTCAGGATGCAAAAAGTGTCAAACACTCGAAGCAAAGGTTAGAGACCTGGCCGCGGTTAATAAAATTGATGCAGTTTTTGAAAAAGTAACCGACATAAGCGAAATGATGCATTACGGAATTATGATGACGCCGGCTTTGGTTGTAAATGAAAAAGTGAAAAGCTTCGGCATAATTCCGAAAGATGAACAAATACTTAACTGGTTAAAAGAAGGGGTAAATTAGTGAAAACAAAATCAACTCTGGTGCTTATAGTATTAATTATACTTGCAGCGAGCTATGTTCTTTCGGCCCAATCAAAAGAAAAGAAAAACAGTACAACAAAATGCAAAGTAACGTTTATTGAACTTGGTTCGGTTAACTGCATCCCATGTAAAATGATGCAGCCGGTTATGAAAAACATTGAAACAAAGTACGGCGAGCAGGTAAAAGTAACTTTTTATGATGTGTGGACGCAGGAGCAAAAACCTTTTGCGGAAAAATACGGAATAAGAGTTATTCCAACACAGGTTTTTCTTGATGAGAATGGGAAAGAATTTCACCGCCATGAAGGATTTTATCCGGAAGCTGAAATAGATAAGGTTCTGAAAGGGAAAGGACTAAAACCAAAAACATAAAGAACTGACATGATAGAAAGTATTTTCATTGCTCTTTATGAAGGAATGAAAGGTGCAGTTTGGATTGCAGTTATTGCATCATTCGGATGGGGAGTTTTATCAATCCTTCTTTCTCCTTGTCATTTATCAAGTATTCCTCTTGTTGTTGGTTTTATTAGTTCGCAAGGGAAAATTTCTATAAGAAGAACTTTCAACATTTCATTGACATTTTCGATCGGTATACTAATTACAATTGCCTTGATTGGGATAATCACTGCATCACTCGGAAGATTGATGGGTGATGTGGGCGTTTATGGAAATTATCTGGTTGCAGGAATATTCTTTTTAGTGGGGCTTTATCTTCTTGATGTAATTAAGTTTGAATGGAGCACCAGTTTAAAGCAAACTAAAACTAAAGGATTATTAGCTGCGCTAATTCTTGGACTACTATTTGGTCTAGCATTGGGTCCTTGCACGTTTGCGTATATGGCTCCTGTTCTTGGAGTAGTATTTGAAACAGCTCAGACAAATTATTTGCTCGCAGTAATTTTTCTCCTGGCGTTTGGGATTGGACATTGCTCTGTTATTGTTGGCGCCGGAACGTTGACCGGGAAAGTTCAGAAATATCTCAATTGGTATGAAAGATCCAAAACTATTTTATGGATAAAACGAATTTGCGGGATACTTGTAATAATTGGTGGAATTTATCTGATTTATTCCGTCAGTTAAATAAGTTTTAGCCTTGTAGTGTTTTGGGTTAATTTAATCGGCAGAATTGTTCTTTACAAGATTTTCTCAGCACTTTATTCCACCTTTACTACTTTTGATCGGTTACTAATCCCATTCTCGTTAAATGCTTCTATCTGAAAGTAGTAGGCTCGGTCCCTATCCATTCCGGTAAAGTAATATTCATTTAAATTGTAGATAAGAATATTGTTGTAAAGTTTATCCGGTTCTGAACCTGTGTAAATTGTATAACCGACTGCATCATCCGACTGCTTCCATTTAATCCATGCATTTCTTCTTTCACTTTCTCCGCGTAAAACTATAAAGTTCTCTACTGTATCCGGTACATTGCCTGAACCTTTTCCAAAGACTCTAAATCCGCTTAAGGCAAATTTCCCGGTTGGTACATGTACATTTTCAATTTTTAAATATCTGGCTTGAACCGGATTCGGCAATTCAACATAATCGTGAGGCACATCGGTTTTATTTTTACTTTTATCTACAAGTATTTCCCACTTTCTTCCGTCATTCGAATGATAGATGATATATTGATGAAAAAGATCTGTATGCTTCCCCTTCAGTTCTGCATTCTGATCAGCATAATTAATTTGAACTGCATAAACGGAATAAAAATTGCTGAGATCAGTTTCAAGCCATTCACCTTTTTCTCCCGAAGCAGCGCTCCAATAGGTTTTTATATTTTCATCAACTGCAAAATTCGGAGCATAGCCTCCAAGTACAGATGAAACTTTTACAGGCTTGTTGTAATTCAGTATCATCCATCCTGTAAAGCGGCTCTGCAGATGATCAGATTTTCCTGAGGGAAGATAATGGGGATAGTCACCATAAGACGTATTGCAGTACAGAATATCATCATTGTTAAATCCCGCCGGCCACAATCCGATACGTCTTTCAAAATTATTTTTTACGGAAATCGCAATAGTAGAAACATGCCAGTAATTTCCAGATTTATCCTGGAATGTAGCGCCGTGCCCCGCACCGCGTGCAAATCCGCCCGGTTTATACGAAAACGGATTATGTTTTTGATATTCAAACGGCCCCAGAGGATTATCGCTTATATAAACTCCGTCTCCGTATCCGCTGAATTCAGTGCCCGGAGCAGCATATTGCAAATAATATTTTCTGTTGTATTTGTTCATCCATGCACCTTCGATAAAAGGCCGGAGAAATGTATTATCGGAGTGTTCGCCGAAACGTTCCCAGCCATGAAGATCATCATGAAGCCTGATTAATTCTTTCCTTTCACCAATAGGCTGCAGAGTTTTCCGGTCTATCTCCTGTCCGTAAATCGGATAAGTATTGCTTGAGCCGAAATAAATAAACAGTTTCCCGTCATCGTCCAGAAAAAAAGAGGGATCCCATGCCCCCACTTGAAAAGAATCGACTGCTTCTTTCCATTCATCTACCGTTGGATTACTGCTCATCCAAAGGGGAAAATCTTTTGTATATGTCGAGCCGATTAAAAATAGAGTATCGCCCATTGCAATCGCTCCCGGAGCACACAGCTCATCATACACTTTATGATACGGCTTAAGGAATTCCCGGTAAATAAATTTCCAGTTATATAAATCCTCGCTCCACCAGTAGCCGTATTGATTTGTTGAGAAGAGAAAATACTTGTCTTTAAACAAAACAATCACAGGATCAGCCGTAGCCCTGTGATTTCCCGTTACAGTAAAGTTAGGAATGGCATTATAACCATAATCGATATTTAACGGATTACAATATGTTCTCTGCTGAGGTAAGATTTTTTCCGGGAGAAATAATAATATAACGGATAAGACAAAAATTTTTTTCAAGTTATCTTCCTTCTATACTTGAACTTGAACCTGAACTCAAACCTAAACTTTTCGAAGGATTTAGGAAATTTTTGCAGCTAAGGAATTGACTTAAAATTTTATTATAGCTTTAATTACACCGTCTTTGTATTCACCAACTGTTCTAAAAGCATCTTCAGTGTTTTTGATATTAAATCTGTGAGTGATCATAAATTCAGGAGATAATTTTCCTGAAGCAATTAAATCAATTACCGGCTGAATGCTTTGGTTTTGCCTTCTGACATTTTGAATTGTAATTTCTTTCCTTCTTAGCTTACTTATATTAAATGATACAAAATCAGCTTCAGGAATTCCTACAATTAAAAGTGTTCCGCCCGGTTTTAACAAGTCAATTGCCTGATCAAGCGCCTCCTGCTTGCCGCAGCATTCGATCACAACATCAAAGTTCTCCGGAAATTTTTTTTTGAAAACAGAAATGATCTCTGATTTATCCGGATTGGCAGCGAGTACTGCTCCGGCTTTTTCTGCGATATCCAGACGGTAATCCAATTTATCTGTTGCTGCGATTGCGTTAAAGCCGGAAGCCTTGAGAATAGTCAGCACACCTAAACCAATCGGACCAACTCCTAAGATTGCAATCGAACTTGTTTGCTTCATTTGATCTAAAAATTTTACAGTGTAGTATGAGATTGAGAGAGGCTCAACAAGTGCGGCTAATTCACTGTTAAAACTTTCCGGAACGGGAAAACAATTCTCTTCCGGCATTATTAAATATTCTGCCAGGCACCCGTTTAATTGTCCCGGGCATCCGAGAAATTTTTGGTTCAGACATGTATGTTCTCTTCCTTTCAAACACTGCTCGCATTTACCGCACGAAAGAGAAGGCTCAACGGCTACAAGATCACCCGGCTTGACTTTTTTTACGCTATTGCCAATTCTCACTACCACTGCAGAACATTCATGTCCTATTGTGAATGGAAAATCAATTATCTGATCCCCGATTTTGCCTTCATTGTAGTAATGCAAATCAGATCCGCACACTCCAACACTGTTGATTCTCAGCAGTACATCGTTGTCTTTTAAAAATTGCGGTTCAGGAGCTTCAATAACCTGAAATTTTTTAATACCTGTTAAAACGGCAGTTTTCATAAGTAAAAGATAATTGAATAAAGATTTGAAAATCAAGTTTTTTATTAGTTATATACAACCGGCGTTTGTTCTTTTATTTTGATTATCTAGTAAACCATACAAATGTTTTAAAGAAAAGCACTTCACTATTAATAATGAGCCGGATATAAATTATCCCTATTTGTTTACATATTTAAAATGAAAAGAGTATATAACACCAAGGTTAGTTAGAGAAATATTGGATAAGAATTTTGGAATTAATTCCGGCGGCTTGCCCGGTAATGATGAATGGAGCACCATTTCAGGGTGGTTTTGTCTTTTCTGCATTAGGTTTTTACCCGGAATTGCTTTATTCAAAAAAATAACCATCGAACTTAATGACGATTATTATTCAGGAAAACAATTGGTGATTATGAAAGAATCTGAAGAGCCGGCTGATAATTTTCTCAATGATTCGAAACAAAAAAGATTTCAGATAAAGCACGG
>DAISZW010000105.1:0-4646 GCA_036824595.1 Ignavibacteriaceae bacterium | reverse complement strand
CTCTCAGCTGATTTATATTATCCCATCCGATTTTAATTATAAGTTTAGGAATTTTCTGCAGATCCTCTGCGAAGGCAGTACCGAGTACTTCAAGAGCATCTCCGTATGCCCTGGAAGTATGAAACCATACTCCAGAATCCATGGCGGCATGTGCAGTTTTAATTCTTTCGATTATAGGAATTTTTTCATCTCCTAATCTTGTCGTGCCGTATATAAACGGAGTAATTCCATATAGAGCAGATTTTTTTTCTGATTTCATATTCTCCTTTAATCTTTTTTGATCTCTATCGATCTTTTTTGATTTTCTAAAATAAAGATATAATTTTTGAACAAGAAACTTAACACCAAATTCCACTGTGAAATGCATCCATAAAATAATTCAGGGTGACAGCAGAAATAAATTCCCTGTTGAGAAAGGTTCTGTTGATCTCGTTATTACTTCTCCTCCGTATCCGATGATTGAAATGTGGGATGAGACTTTTTCAAAACAGGATAAAAATATCGGAAGAAGTTTAAAAAATTTCGATGGGAACAAAGCATTTGAGCTGATGCATGAAGAGCTGGATAAAGTCTGGAAGAATATTACAGAAGCAATTAAAGAGGGAGGGATTGTCTGCATAAATATTGGGGATGCTGTAAGGACAATCAAAGGGGAATTTAAACTTTATTCAAATCATTCGAGAATTCTTTCAGCATTTTTAAAACTCGGATTTGCAAGTCTTCCCGATATCCTCTGGAGAAAGCAGACAAACTCGCCGAACAAGTTTATGGGATCGGGGATGCTTCCGCCGGGCGCTTATGTTACTCTGGAACATGAATATATTTTAGTCTTTAGAAAAGGAAACAAAAAAGCTTTTGAGACGAAAGATCAAAAGGAGAATAGAAACTCAAGCGCTTATTTTTGGGAAGAAAGAAACTTATGGTTCTCGGATGTATGGGATTTTAAAGGTACTCCACAGAAAATGTTAAATAAAGTCAGAAGCAGAAGCGGATCCTTTCCTTTTGAGCTGGCATACCGGCTTATAAATATGTTTTCAGTGAAAGGGGATTCAATCCTTGATCCGTTTCTTGGATTAGGAACCACAGCTTTCGCTGCCGTTGCAGCTCAAAGAAACAGCATCGGAATAGAAATAGAGGATGGATTGATAAAAGAAATCAGATCATACTCTTCTGAAAAACTTAAGAATGAATTAAATGATTTTATCGAAAAAAGAATTGAAAATCATTTACAATTTATTGATGAAACCCGGAAAAAAAGGGGGCCGGATTATTTTAAATATGAAAATAAGAATCTTAATTTCCCCGTAATGACGCATCAGGAGGAGAAAATATTAATAAATTATATAAATAAGATAAATAAAGAGGGAACTATTATTATCTCCGAATATTACACGAAGCCATCCAAGGCTTGATTGCGGCAGCATGCTTCTAGCGGCTAACTAAGATGATTTTATTAAGGATTATCCTAAATAATCCTTTAAGCTTCTTGCCCTTTTTAAATTTTTTATTTTCCGCAGCGCTTTTTCTTTAATCTGTCTTATTCTTTCTCTTGTAAGATTAAATTTCTCCCCAATTTCCTCTAAAGTCGCTTTCTGATCGCTTCCGATTCCAAAGGAAAGCCTGATCACTTCGGCTTCTCTTTCATCAAGTGCCTGAAGAATATTTCTTACTTCATTAACAAGCGATTCCTTCAGCAATTTTTCATCCGGCGACGGCTGGTCTTCGTTATGAATAACATCAAGCAGGGTATTTTTGTTTTCTGCATCGGAAGTTGTCGGAGCGTTCATCGATACCTGCCGGCTCGCAATTTGAAGAGTATATGTTACATCTTCTGCCGTAGTGCCGATTAATTTTGCGAGCTCTTCGTTTGTAGGGGTTCTTTCATTTTCCTGCTCTAAATTTTTATATGCTTTGCTAAGTTTAGTGAGGTCTCCAATTCGATTAAGAGGCAGACGTACGACTCTTGATTGATCCGCAATTGCAGAGGTTATTCCTTGCCTTATCCACCAGACTGCATAAGATATAAATTTAAATCCGCGTGTTTCATCGAACCGCCCGGCTGCTTTAATCAAGCCCAAATTCCCTTCATTTATCAGGTCGCTTAGCGAAAGTCCCTGGTTCTGATACATTTTTGCAACCGATACTACAAATCTTAAATTTGCTAAAATTAGTCTATTCATGGCATTTTCATCACCGTTCCTGATTTTAACAGCTAATTCTATCTCTTCTTCCGGTGTTAACAGCTTCATTTTTCCTATTTCAACAAAATACTGGTCTAATGATTTGTTTTCGCGGTTAGTAAATTGCTTGGCTAATTTCAATACTTACTCTTTTCCTTTTAGTTTTTAAAAGATGAATTATCCCAAATTTTGAATAGATAAGTAATCGAAGGAATATATTAATATAGCGAATTATTTTACCTGTTAGAAGCCAAGAAATTTATTGTGTGACTTAAATATTTTGCATTCAACAGGCCATTTAAGATTTTATTTGTATTATTTACATCTATTTATTTTTTGACTTCAGTTAGTTTAGTTTTCTGATGCGAAAGCTCTAATTCCATTTTCCCTTTAAAAAAAATTTTTAAAGCTAAGTTGTAGTGCTGAAAAGCCTTTAATCCTTTTTTTCGATCAGATATCATTTTATCGGTTATTTTATAAATTCTTTTATTAAAGTTTTCCGCAGAGTTTTTATTTTTTATCGGAAGGGAAAAAGATGAAAATCAATCATTCTATTTTCTTTTTTATAATCTTATTAAACGCTGCTCCTGATTTTTTTGCACAGAATAGATTTTATATAAACCTCAAAGACAGAAGCAGCGATGTTTTTACAGTAACTCTTGTCCCTGACCAGCTTTCCTCAGAAAATAAAATTTATCAGTTTGCTTCAACCGCCCCGGGAACTTATGCAAAAATGAATATCGGGAGATTCGTTAAATCATTTAAAGCTTACGGAAAAGACGGAAAAGAAATTAAGACAAAGAAGGAATCCGTTAATCAATGGTCTATAAGCGATCCGGAAAAAGCAGAGAAAATAATTTATGAAATTGACGATACCTGGGATGCGCCGGTTGACAGCAACTGGATTTATCCGATGTGCGGTTCTGCGGTTGATCCGAATTATGTAGTAATTAACGGTCAATGTGTATTCGGATACTTCCACGGAATGCAGTCCGAACCGATCGAAGTAAAAATAGAATATCCTGATAATTGGCTTCTCGGAACCGCTCTCCGTTTGAACAGTAACGGTTATTATGAAGCGAAAGATTATGATCATATAGTTGACTCGCCAATACTGTTGGGAAATCTTTCAAAAGCATCTGCAGAAATTTCAGGTGCAGATATCGATATTTATACGTATTCCAAAACCGGATTGCTGGAATCAAAAGATATTCTGAATTCAGTGGAAGATATTTTAGAAGCCGCAGATGAATTTACGGACGGACTGCCGGTGGATCATTACACTTTTCTTTTTCATTTTGAAGATTTGAGTATCGGTGCATGGGAGCATTCTTACAGCTCTTTTTATGTTTTCAGGGAAGATCCTATCGGCGAATTGGAAAAACAAAATTTCAGAAGCTTTATTGCACATGAATTTTTTCACATAGTTACACCGTTAAATATTCACAGTGAAATTGTTGAAAGTTTTAATTTTGTAAAACCGGTGATGTCTAAACATATCTGGCTTTATGAGGGTGTTACGGAATGGGCATCTCACATTCTGCTCCTCAGAGATTCTTTGATCTCCATTGAGGATTATTTTAAGATCCTCAGGGAAAAATTGAAGCATCATGAAAGCTTCGATAATAATATCAGTCTTACTTACTTAAGTGAGCATGCTGCTGAAATGCCGGGCCAATATGGAAACATCTACAATAAAGGAGCTTTGGTTGCAGGTTTGCTCGATATCCGCTTATTGGAACTTTCAAACGGGAAAAAAGGATTGAGAGAAGTAATAAATGAACTCTCAGAAAAATACGGACCGGATGATGCTTTCAATGAGAAAACATTTTTTGACGATTTTGTCTCCATAACTTTTCCTGAAATCGGAGATTTTATTGATAAATATATTGACGGCACCGAACCGCTTCCCATTAAAGAATATTATGATAAAATCGGGATAAGCTACATGGAGCAGGGTTCCACCGACAGCAGCCATGTCTCTCTCGGAATACAACTCGGTTTTGATAACGGGAAATTTGTAGTTGCAAAAGTCGAAGAAGATTCTCCTAATTATTCTTTCTTTAAAACCGGAGACATTATAAAGGAAATGAACGGGGAAGAAATTACAATGGAAAATATTGAAAAGATAATTACTAGTATAAAAATCAGTAAAAAACCGGGCGACGAACTGCAGATGGGGATTTTAAGAGATAGCAATCCTGTTGATTTAAATTTGACCCTGACTGCAGAGAAACAGAAACACCTTTTCTCAATAAATAAAAATGCAGACACCGGGCGGATTGTGTTAAGAAATATCTGGATAAGAAATTTGTAATACTCTTTTGAAAGTATATAGGTCTGCCTAAAAATCTAAGGCGTATTCCAAATCATCCGCGCATCAGCAAATCTAAATTAGATTTGTGTAAAAAATCTAAAAAAATCTTTGCTCCTTTTTTAGCAATTGCTCAGCCTGGTTTAAAATTC
>DAISZW010000104.1:0-11567 GCA_036824595.1 Ignavibacteriaceae bacterium | reverse complement strand
GCCGACCGAAATAAAAGAAATTGACGGCATCGTGTATAATCTTACCAGATGGACGGATGAAAAACATTTCTATAAAAAAATAAAGATTGAGGACCTGTATTCCGGGGAACCGGCGGAGTATACGGAGCAGGTCGCAATGTTTACACTCGATGATTTCAAACGGCTGTTTGGAGCAAATAATCTTTTTGTGGAAGAAGTATACGGCGGCTACGATCTCAGCAGCTATGATCCTGAAACATCGAGGCGGTTGATTATTACTGCTCAGAAAGGTTAATCAAAAATTATTTCTTCGCTACTCTCCGGCGGACGCGGCTGAGTGTTTCGGGAGAAATTCCGAGATATGAGGCAATCATCCGCTGGGGAACCCGCAGGGAAATTGTCGGATAGGTTTTTAAAAAAGTTAAATAGCGTTCCTGAGCTGAAAATTTTAACGATGCAGCAATCCTCTCATTTTTTGCTGCAACATGTTTTTGTACCCCTTTAAGATAAGCAGCAAGATAACCGGGAAAATTCTCTGCAAGTTTTTGATGTCCCGATGGTTCAAGCAGAAGTAACTCGGAATCTTCGATGGCATCTATATAATATTTGGATGGAATTTTATTCATTAAACTGGCGCTGTCGTTTAGCCACCATGTCTCCGGTGCGAATTGAACAATATGTTCTCTGCTTTTATCATCAATTACATACATTCTTAAGCAGCCTTTTTCAATGAACGCAGCATATTTGGGTATATCCCCTGCATGTTGAAGAAATTCTCCTTTCTTTATCTTCCTTGAAATAAAAAGGCTCTTAATAAATTCAAAGTCGTTATCATTGAAGTCGAATCTGCTCTCAAAATATTTTCTTAATTCGTTGAACATTGTAATTTTTTGGGAAAGTAAGAATGATTATGCCGTTACATTCAATATAAAAAAAAGAAAAATAATTCCAATTAGTTTATGGCATCACATAAATGCGGAATTATTTTTATTAGTTTGTGTTAAAATATTTAATCTCGTCGGAAACTGCCCATTTTTCGGCAGCAAAAAATTATAAAAGATATTTATAAGAAAGGATAATTTATGAAAATCTTAGTGGTTGGAGGGACCGGTACTACCGGCGGCGAAGTTGTCAGGGTACTTCTGAACAGGAACACCGATATCAGAGTTTTGACAAGCTCGCAGGAAAAGGTAGACAGGCTCCCGAAAGGAGTTGAAGGCGTACTTGGTAATTTAAAAGCTAAAGATAGCCTTAAGAACGCCTTCCGGGGAATTGACAGGGCATTTCTTATGACCCCTTTAAGCGAAACAGAAACTGAAGAAGGATTAAACGGATTGGAAGCAGCCGCTGAAGCGGGTGTTAAAAGAATTGTCTACATGTCCGTTCATCAGCTTGAGAATTTTAAAGATTCACCTCACTTTTCGGGAAAAATCCCGATTGAAAACAGAATCAAATCTTCCGGAGTAGAATATACTCTCATAAGACCGAATAACTTCTTCCAGAATGACTACTGGTTTAAGATAGGTCTTCTGGAACATGGAATTTACGGGCAGCCGATCGGGAGTAAAGGACTGAGCAGAGTAGACACAAGAGATATTGCCGAAGCAATCGTAAATTCTTTATTGAAAGATGATTTCCTCGGTAAGACTTATAATGTGGTAGGTGATGAAATTCTAACAGGTGAACAAACCGCAAACATCTATTCCCGGTATCTCGATAAAGAAATAAAATATGCGGGCGATGATCTTGAAGCATGGGCTAACCGTTCAAGGCCGTATATGCCTGAATGGCTGATCCAGGATTTCTGGAGAATGTATAAGCAGTTCCAGGAAAAAGGTTTTATAGCTACTGAGGAAGAGATGGAGCAAACACATAAAATACTTGGAAAAGAGCCAAGGAAATATGAAAGTTTTGTAAAAGAAGTCTGCGAGCAGTGGATTAAATCAAGTGCGAAGGAAGAAGTAAGTTAATATTAAATCAAGTGAGATTCATCTTGAGGTGAGTCTCACTTGTAAATCTCATTCATCAATCCATCTCGTCATTAATGTTCTTCCGTTATCTGTAAAATTATATTTTAAATAAAGATTCTTTGCTCTCTCATTATCTTTTTCAACTTCCAGGTGAAGAGCCTTAATTTCAAGCTCTAGTGATTCTTTAACTATAAAATCCATTGTCTCTTTGCCTATGCCTCTGCCTCTGTACTCCTCTTCAATATAAAATTCATCGATAAATGCATCTCTACCTTTATATTCAATACTGTAGCCGAATGTAAGAATTATATATCCAATTGCTTTGGAATCATATTCAATAATCCAGATTCTTCCCAGATTATTATTATTGATCAGATTAGCAACAGATTCTCTGACTTTATCTTCATCAAAAGGATAGCTGCTTAAACCGTAAAAGTTTTTAATGAAGTTCAATAGAATTTCTATATCTTCGGAATCAGTTAACCGAAAAGAAACCATAAATCTGTCTTTCCATTCAGTTAGATAATTAAGTGTATTTTAAAAATAATCACGAGATTGATTAAATGTGAAACTTAAGTTTGTTAAATGCAAAACATTTTCATTTTCTGCCGGAATACATATCACTATATTTGAAGCATGAAAAATGCAGATTTAGTAAAAAGAGAGTAAAAAAGAATTTTTTAAAGATGAAGAATACCATAGAATGAAAAGAAAATTCCAGCTGAAAGGGCTTACGCTCTCTGAACTTGAAGAATATTTTATTTCATCAGGTGAACCTAAATACCGTGCCCAGCAGGTTTTTAACTGGATATATAATCACCTTGCACAAAGCTTCGATGAAATGAATAACCTACCGAAAACTCTACGTACAAAGCTGGATGAAGAAAATGAATTAATAACTCTGGATTACCTGGATTCGAAATTATCTCCTGAAAGCGGAACTAAAAAATTTATTTTTCAAACCAAAGAAAAAAATAAAATTGAATCGGTTATAATACCTGAAGCAAAAAGAACTACATTATGTATTTCTACTCAGGTCGGTTGTCCGCTCGACTGTAAATTCTGCGCAACGGGATTAATGGGATATAAGAAAAATCTTAATGCCGGAGAAATTTTTGACCAGTTTATGCTTGCAGCAAAAGATTACGGAAAAGATAAGCTTACAAATATTGTTTATATGGGAATGGGGGAACCGCTTCTGAATTACGATAACACTTTAAAATCACTCCAGATATTCGGCGATGAATTGACAACGGGAATCAGTTTGAAAAAGATTACTGTTTCAACAGCAGGGATTGCACCAAGGATCAAAGATCTTGCAGATATGGGTTTAAAGGTAAAGTTGGCTTTTTCACTTCATTCCTGCTTTGAAGATATAAGAACCAGGCTTATGCCGATAAATAAAAAATATTCTTTAAAAGAAAACATTGAGGCGCTGAAATATTATTCCAAACGGAACGGCACAAGGATAACTTTTGAATATGTAATGCTTAAAGATATAAACGACAGGGAGGAAGACTTGAAAGCAATAGTGAAGCTGGCGAGAGAAATTCCTTCAAAAATTAATGTCATACCATTTAATTCATTAAAGCATATGAATCCTTCAGGAATTTCTGCGGAATTAGAACCTTCTCCAAGGTATAGAATTGAAGAATTTTCACAGAGATTAAGAGAAAAAGATGTAACTGTAATTGTACGGTTTACTCAGGGAGAAGATATCGCTGCAGCCTGCGGTCAATTGGCTTATACCCTAAAAAAATCAGCTTTATCTAAATCCCAGCATGCAAAATGAAAAAACTTACACATGATGAAATTTCCATCAGCCGTAGTACACTGGACACTCTGCATCAGGTTAAAAAGCTTCCGGTTTATGTGCTTTTAAATAGCATCCGGAGCTCATACAATGTCGGTTCAATCTTCAGGACATCCGACGGAGTAATGATAGAAAAACTCTATCTTTGCGGCTATACTCCGAAGCCTGAGAAAATATCCTTATCCCAGAATAAGGAATCAAAAGCGGGTAAAGAAATATTAAAAACTGCATTGGGTTCAACTCAAAGCGTAAGCTGGGAATATGTAAAAAATCCGAAAGAAGTAATTTTGAAGCTGAAAGAGAAAGGGATAAAGATATGCGCATTGGAAATGACTGATAAAAGCATCCCGTATTACAGGATTTCTCAAAACGACTTCCCTCTTTGCCTTCTAGTTGGTAATGAAATTACCGGAGTTTCCCAGGAATTGATTGATCTTTGCGATTTTTCCATCGAAATTCCGCAGTACGGGATAAAACAGTCTCTTAACGTGGCCGTAGCATACGGAATTGCCGTTTTTGAGCTAAGAAAAATATTTGATTTAAAAAAAACCATTCCTTAGGAATTTTTATCATTTTGGGAAGATTTTAAATTTACCGCCAAAAAAAAATAAAATTTTGCTGTGTTTTTGTACACACTTGCAGGCATGATTGTTTATGGCATTTTCAAAATATAGATATTAATTTATCTTTGTTTTCTGTAAAAACACTAATTTTAGTAATATTCATTCTTTTAATATTAAAGAGGGTTTATGAGATCACTATTAATTTTTTCATGCTTCCTGGCGATTTTTATTAATTCAGCAATTAACGGCCAGTCCGACAATTCGACTGCAAATGAAATGGATCCCAATGCAGCTTCATATTATAACGATGCAATCCAGTTCATGAAAGCCCAGCAGTATCAGGATGCTTTGAAATTCTTAGACTCGAGTTTAATGATTTCAAAGGATTACAGGATTTATTTTCTGCAGGGCCAGGCTTTTCTTAAGTTGGATAAAATAGATGATGCAAAAAAATCATTTGAGGAAAGCTTAAAATTAAACCCGAATTTTGAAATGGGCTGGATGGGTTCCGCCGATGCTCATGTTGCGGCAAAGGAATATGACCTTGCCGTAAGTGACTACAAGAAGGTCGCTGAAGTGAGCACAAATGCTGAAGTAAAAAAGAATGCCGAAGAATCGATAAAACGTATATCCAATGCAAAAGCAATAGATGAATACAATAAAGGTCTTGCGTTTTTCAAGGCAAACCAGTTGAAAGAAGCTGAAGAATCTTTCAAATCCTCTATCTCAATTAATGATTCATTCGACCGCAGCTATTTGGCTCTTGCAAGTGTTCAGGCTGCAAATAAAGATTATGAGGGAGCAATAAAAAGTTACGAGAAAGCGCTTTCAGTAACTACCGATGAAAACCTGAAGGCTAGCATTAAAGAAAGCGTATCGAAAACCTACATGATTGCAGGTAATAACTCATTTAAAGAAAAGAAATATAACGAATCAATAAGCTGGATGATGAAATCTCTTGAAGCATCTCCTTCTGATGCTGCTTATCTCGGATTGGCAAAAGCATATATTGAAAAACAGAAATTTAAAGATGCCGCAGGTGCATTGGATAGCGCAAAGACTGTACAGAAGGCAGTATCCGACGGAGCAATTGCATACTATACCGGTTTAGTTCAGCTTAATTTAGGCGAAGAAAATCAGGCAATTGAATCTTTTACCGAGGCGTTAACCGATCCGACATACAAGAAAGCAAGTCAGTCCCAAATTGAATATATAAAAGCCAAACAAAAGGGGGCTAAATAACTTTGAATTCAATACGGAGCGGAGGTTTCATCCTCTGCTCCGATAGATAACTGGTTCATTCCTTTCGCACTTTTTCAGAATATAACTTCTTAACTTACAATCTTTGAACAAAAAGAAAATAATTTTAATTTGGATTAGTATTGATAATAATTTTATCAATACTTTTTTTGTATATAATTTTAACAAAGCCTGGTAAGATCATAATTTTTTAAACCGCACATTTAAATAATTATTAAGAGACCTGCATGAAACAACTGTTTTCGAAAAAACCGCTTGAAGTTTTGCTTGAAGAATTAAAGGGAGAAAGCAGATTAAGAAGAATATTAGGACCTGTGGCATTAACCAGTCTTGGGATCGGGGCAATTATCGGCACAGGGATATTCGTTTTAACCGGAATTGCCGCGCATGATAAAGCAGGCTCCGCTATAATTTTATCGTTTGCTGTTTCAGGCGTTGCATGTATTTTTGCGGCTTTGTGTTATGCCGAATTTGCTTCAATGGTTCCGGTTGCCGGTTCCGCATATACATACGCTTACGCAACTTTAGGAGAATTATTTGCATGGATCATCGGCTGGGATCTTATCCTTGAGTATGCAGTTGCATCTGCAACAGTTGCACACGGATGGTCTCATTATTTTCAGGACTTTATCGGGATTTTCGGACTTAAACTCCCGCATGCGTTGACCAAGGCGCCTTTCGATTTCAATTTAGAAACAGGATTATTGAACTCCACAGGAACTGTAATCGACCTGCCCGCAATTATAATTGCTGGTTTGATCACTATAATACTGGTAAAAGGAATAAAGGAAAGTGCAGGTTTTAACGCAACAATGGTTATTATTAAAGTTGCAGTTGTCCTTTTAGTTATTATTCTTGGTATTTTTTATATCAATCCCGATAACTGGGTTCCTTTTGCTCCTTTCGGTTACTCTGGAATAAGTTTCTTCGGCCAAACTATTTTAGGCCAAACCGGACTTGGTGGTGCACCTGTGGGAGTGCTTGCCGGGGCTGCTGTAATATTTTTCGCCTATATCGGATTCGATTCGATTTCTACGCATGCAGAGGAAGCTAAAAATCCCCATAGAGATGTACCTATTGCAATAATAACTTCTTTGATAATCTGCACATTGCTGTATATAAGCGTCTCTGCCATTTTAACCGGAATGGTTCCGTATGATAAAATTGATATTGACGCACCGGTTTCGAATGCATTCAAGCAGGTAGGCCTCGAATGGGCTCAGTTTATTATCTCTATCGGAGCTCTAGCCGGAATTACATCCGTGCTGCTGGTTATGATGCTAAGTCAGCCTCGAATTTTCCTGGCAATGGCTAGAGACGGACTGCTTCCCAAAAGCATGTTCGGTGCAGTACATGAAAAATTCAGAACACCCTGGAAATCAACAATTCTTACAGGGATATTTGTTGCAATTCTGGGAGGATTGCTTCCACTGAGGATATTAGCAGAATTGGTAAATATCGGAACTCTTTTTGCCTTTGTTGTTGTGTGTGCGGCAGTATTGATTATGCGAAAGACTCATGCAAATGCTGATCGTCCCTTTAGAGCTCCCTGGGTTCCATTCGTTCCGATAATGGGAATTTTAACATGCCTTATGCTAATGTTTTCTTTACCCGGTGAAAATTGGATGAGATTATTCATCTGGCTGGCAATAGGAATGCTGATATATATTTTCTACGGAAGAAAACACAGTATCATGAGAAGATTAGACGAGGAAAAAAAGATTAAATCAAAGGAATCTTACCCGAAAGAAACAGCGTAAGAACCCTACAGACCACAGCGTAAATATTACTGCTGAGGCTTTCTATTCTCGGCTGTTATACCTTTTATAGCATCTTCAGCCTGTTCATCAGCAGGATCCAGGTCAAGTACCTTCCGCCAGTATTCCAGCGACTGCTGTTTATCATTCTTAAGAAAGTAATAATAACCAAGATACTTGTACGCTTCAATAACTTCTTTTTTAAATTTAGAAGTATCTGTATTCGATACTGTTAAAAACTTTTCGTAGTAAGGTTTTGCTAATCCCTGTTCTGTTTCCGGGTCAAAATTGGCTTTAACTCTTGCTCTCCAGAAATAAGCAATCGGAAGATCGGGTACTTTGGAAGAAAGCATTCCAAAAGCAGTATCGGCTTGTGCATAGTCATTAGTAATAGTTGATTCTGCTTCAGCCCACCATTGGCCCTCAATGGAAGCCCATTCTCTTTTCTGAGCAGGTTTCTTTAAAATAGTTTCCATCTTTATATTAAATTTTTCCTTAGCCTGCATCTTGTCGGATTCACTTGTAAGGGAAATATCTTTTTGATAGTGCATCAAAGCTGATCTAATTTCCGTAGGCTGGTTTTCTTCCAAAGCAATTTGGCTGACGAGAGATTGTGTCATTTTACTTATTGAAGCATCTCCCTTGAAATAATAAGCTTTACCTAGATCAAAATATTCCTGGGCTGTAGGATCACCTTTCTTTTCAAGTGCATTAACCACACAGTCCCAATCTCTCTTCTGAAAACATGTAACCGAAATTTTGCTTAGAACATCTTTCCGGGTGCTATCCTGATCGTAAATTTTATACATATATACTACGGCAAGCGAATCATCTCCCGTTTTGATCAATAGATCTGCATAATTTTCATAATCCGTCGGCAGGTATTCAACTGAAGGCATTTCAAAGAGTTTTTGGAAATAAGATTTACTGTTCTCGATATCATCTAACCTTAGATAAGAATAAGCCAGCATTCTTACCGCAACCGGATTATCGGGTTCTGCTTTTATAACATCTTTAAGTATGTCAATACTCTTCTGGTATTCTTTATTCAAATATAAAATGGAAGCATATCTCCTTCTTTTATCCAATGTAGATTCAGAGCTGGCCATATATTTACTGTAATAATCAGCAGATTTTGAATAATTTTTTAAACTATAATTTAATTCCGCCAGTTCATAATAAGCCGGTGCATAATCGGGATGATTTTCAATCGCAGTATTTAAAAGAGAGATTGCTTCATCAAAATTATTTATAAGAATATAGACTTTAGCCTTCCTGGTTCTGGCTTCCGGGTTAGTTCCCTCAATATCTATAGCCTTCTGAAAATTTTTAATTGCGTCTGTTCCATTTCCCCTTGCCAGATATATATTGCCCAGGGAATTGTATGCAGGTACATACTTCGGATTAACCTTAACAGCTTCATTCAGCAGCTCAATAGCTTTATCGTAATTCTTTACTTTGGTGTACCCGTCCGCAAGAACAACAAAGACCTGTGCATTGGATTCATCTCCCAATTCAATGGCCTGCTCCTGATTTTTGTTAGCTTCGGAAGTTTTTTTCTCCACGATATTGATTTTTGCTAACCCGGCATAGTTTAACGGATATTCCTTATCTGCTTCAATTCCTTTGGAATAATTGATTTTTGCTGAATCATACTTTTCCTGAAGAAAGTAGACTTCTCCAAGGTAGAAATATGCATCTTTTTTGGTTCCCCCCTTTAACAAGGAGGCAAAATATTTTTTTGCCTGATTATATTTTTCATTCTGGATTAATTTTAATCCTGCCGAAAAATCCTGGGACCAAACATCGATCGATAAAAATAAAAATAAAAGAATGAAAGCCGATATTTTTTTATTATTCATTTTCAACCCGGTTAGTTTATTTCTTCATTAATTATTTCAACAAGCCTTACCGGCATAGTAGCGGGGACGAGTCCGAATTTCAAAACAATTCTCTGTCCTCTTTCGCTTGCAATGAACGCTGTAAGCCCTGTTCCAAGTCCTGTATATGCCTCTTTGCTTATTATATACACTTCACGCCACAACGGATAACTTTTCTGTGCAATATATGCCTGGTACGGTTTAAAAAAATCAGCTTTATCGTTTACTGCAACTTCCAACACCTTTACAGATTTTAGAAATCTTAAATTGGTTGTATCATCTTGATCGCTTATCCAATTTACTCCAATTACACCGATGCTGTTTTTTTCTTTCGATACATAATCAATAACAGCACTGCTGGAATTGAGGGCATAACAATTTTTGGACAGCTCATTCACTCCGGTTTTTTGCTTTAAAAAATTTATTGTGCTTGAATTATTATTGTCAAATACAACTTTTATATTTTTGCCGTACGGATTTTTAACATCTCCCGACAGCAGATATTTTATTTCTTCTAATGTAATTGTTGAATCTTTTAATCCTTTGCTTCCAATCAATGCTACTGCATCATAAGCAATTTTTGTTACTCTTGGCACTATCTCCCATTTTTCAAATTGCTTCTCTTCTTCTTCATTTAATTTTCTGGCTGCAATAATTAGTCTGACGCTGTCATTCATCAGGTCGCTGAATGCCTCTACTTCCGGTTTATAATCAACTTTAATATCTGCATAATTGTAAATACCTACGAAGGTCTTTACTTCCGAATCAATTAAGGGTTGAAATGTTTCATCTGCAGAAAGAGTGAGTTCTCCGTAAGTAGGTGTGTCGGAATATTCGGATTTGCATCCTGCGAAAAAAAGAAAGCTAAGGGAACAAAAATACATCCAATATAATTTTACTTTCATGAATGAAGATATTTTACTCTTCTTCTTCATTTTTTTCTAATTCTCTTTCTCTTTTTTTCTTTAATGCATTGTAGAATCTGAAGAGACCGTAAATAATCAGGATTAGTCCTACCCCAAATTGCTGGAAGCTTGAGAAATTGAGTATGTTGTCTGCAACTAAAAAAAATATCCCAAGGCATATATAAAGAAAGGACATTGCAAAACTGAAAATGCTCAAAAAAGACAAGCTTAACTTTCAGAAAAATTGAATCTATTGCAGCTTAAAGACAATAGGAATCATTACTTGCACTTTTACCGGCACACCTCTCTGCTTGCCCGGTTTAAATTTAGTTTGTTTAATAGCATTTTCAGCAGCTTCATCTAAACCTGCACCTAATCCTTTTTGGACTACAGTCTTAGTGACATTTCCCTTCTCATCAACAAATGCTAAAACATAAACCTTCCCTTCAACACCGGCTCTTTTTGCTATTTCCGAATAAACTATCTTAGATTGAATTCCCTGAATTCCTCCGATCGGTTCAGGCATCTCTTCAACAGCCACAAAATATGTTGGTGCTTCTTCTTTCTTTTCTACAACTGTTTCTTCAACTTCCAGTAGACTGTAGTCTACACCGCCTTCTTGTCCTTCTTCAGTTTTCACACCCGGATCTACATTTTTTAATTCTTCAACTGTGGGTACATATTCTTCCTGTACCTGTTCGTCCGGGCGTATTACCGGCGGAAGGAATTTAATAGTCGATTTCAAAGGAGGCGGAGCTTCAATGGGCTGGATTTCTTTCTGTTCACCGATAGAAGGAGGCGGTGCAAGCTGGGTTATTGTCACTTTCTTCCGCGGTTTTACCGAAGTATCTTCCGGATTAATAGCTTGGTATATGAAAGGCCCGGTTGTAACAAGAACAACAAAAACAATAGCAATCCACATTGCTATTGTAAGGTATTTCTTATATGATTTCCGAAGTTTATAAGCGCCGTATTCCTGGTTTTTACGAGCAAAAATCAGCTCGTCTAAGTCAATTTTATAAGTTAATTCAGCCATAATTTTTTTATTAATGTTTATAAATTCTTAATTAAATCCAAATCAACGGGAGTAATATCCACAATAGCGTAACGCTTAATATTTGAAATATTCATTTCGTCAAGAATATCCACAACATTCTTATAGCTTGCATCATCAGACGGTTTTATAAGAACAACCAGATCCCTAACTTGTGCATTTTTTTCCAGCAATACCTTTCTTATACCATCGGCGGAAAAATTAGTTTCCTCCGGCGGAGTTTTTGGATCAGGCAGCCCCTGGTACCAAAAAATCCTGTTATCCTGTCCGATTATCACGGTTAATGCTTTGGATGCTTTTACTTTATTCTGTTCTTCTTCGATTACTTCTTCTTTCGGCTTCACGGGCATATTAATTTCCATTGTCTGCGGCTTGCTGAAAGTAGT
>DAISZW010000276.1:0-3225 GCA_036824595.1 Ignavibacteriaceae bacterium | reverse complement strand
ATGATTTTCCCAAAGATTAATTTCCTTATAATACCCTTACGAATTATCTTACTAGAACTCGCATCCCGTCGTAAGCAAGCTGTACATTAACTCCATACTTTCTCCCTAGTTCACTGAATTTCTCTTCTATCTTTTCATCTCCCTCTTTTACAATTTCCAATCCGCAATGTGTAACAATTGCTCTCGGGATTGATTCCTTTTCACACCAGCTTATCTGCTGCTGCACTTTCGCATGACCGATCAGCTTATTACCCCTTCTTCTTATAAAAGACTTTGAAATTGCTGCGCCGTCTCCAATATAAATTTTCACATTCTTCAGCGCTTCTTTTCTATTATAGATATAAATTAAATCGGGGCAATAAAAGACAGAAGCATTTTTCACCGTAATTTTATAACCCACTGCGGGTGCAATTACGGAATGTTCTACGGGATAAGCTGTAAAAGATATTTCATTAATGAAAAAAGGTTTTTCTTCTTTAATTTCAACGACGTCTAAGGTATTAATTTTTTTTAGGATTTTAAGTGATTCACGGGTTCCATATACTTTACACGGGGCCCCTTTTATCAACCCTCCGATATGATCCGGATGAGAATGGGTTACCAGAATAGCTCTAGGTTTAAAACTATAGCTTTCATTTAGCCAATCTGTTCCTCTATCGATTATTACTTTTTTATTTTTGTAAGAAACAAGGAGGGATGTATGCCTTTTATGCTGATCGGTCCGGTTCTTAATCTCCCCTCTTGTTCCTAAAAATGTTAGTTTCATTTTTTAGAGGAATTTTCCCAGCAGTTTAAGGGTTAGTTCTTTCAATTTTTTTCCTGCTTGTTTATTCAAGCTGTGCGCTCTTCTTTTAAAGAATTAAAACCGAATTTATGGAACATAAGAGAAATAGGAAGACCTATAAAAAACATTATAAAACTTATACCGAAGACAACTTGTGAGAATTGAAAAGGAATCTGTCTTACATTGGAAATAGGCAGTATTATTAAATTCATTACCAGCCAGATGAAAATGCCGTAAATTAATCCTGCAGGGATTTGATACGTTGGTTTTATTCTCAGCAGCGGATATAATTTGAAAAAGATGAGTGTCCATACAAATGCTATCAGATAATGGAAAATTAATCCGAGAAAAGCTGTACCCAATCCGCCGGAGAAAGCTTCCCGTCCCAACACTCCGCTTGCGATATATTGCAGCACTATATCCGGAGTAACTTCTGATCTTAAATAAGAATTAATAAATGCGGCAGTAATATCCAGAGTGCCTGCTAAAAAGGTTGTCCAGATGATTATTATAAATTCATCTTTTCGGGGAATTATTGAGTTCATATCATTTCCATTATTTTTTACACTTTTTCTTTTTTCCCGGTTTTAATAGATCTGTAAATGGCTTCGATAACTTTTAGATCTTTTAAACCTTCTTCACCGCTCGCATCGGAGTTCAGGTTATCAATAATGCATTTTGAAAAATCATCCATTTGCGCGGCCTGCTGATTTATTTCAGGCAGGTTCATTTCTCCTTCATCTGTTCTTCCTTTTATTCCCCTGTAATTAAACGCAGGGCGAAGCTCCATCCACCCGGTTTCTGTGCTTATGAAGAATCTGTTCGCCAGCGATGAATAAGATGTAAATGAATTAGAAACAGCACCTCCCGGGAATTCCATCTGCCATAAAATTGTTTCATCTACTTCACTGAATTTTTTGCTGTCGGTTTTATACTCCTGTGCAGTGACATAAATAGGTTCTTCGCCGATTGAATATCTTGCTGCCTGTACTGCATAAATTCCGAGGTCCATCATTGCACCTCCGCCCGCCAAAGACTTTTTTAATCTCCACTGGTTAGGATCGCCGATCTTAAAAGCAAATTCCGAGTGAACATATTTTATTGCGGCCTCATCTTTAGTTCTGAATTTCATTGCAGCTTTATGATGAGGTTCGGAATGCAGGCGGTAGCCTACAAAAAGTCGAACGCCGGCTTTCTTACACGCTTCAATCATTTCCTCGCATTCCTTTACTGAAATCCCCATCGGTTTTTCACAGAAAACGTGCTTGCCGGCTTTGGCCGCTCTAAGCACAAATTCATGATGCATGGAATTTGGCAGCACAACATATACGACATCGATAGATTTATTTTCAGCAATGCTGTCGAAGTTTTCATAATTGTAAATATTCTGATCCGGAATATTATACTGACTTTTCCACTTTTCTGCTTTTTCAGGCGTGCCGGTAACAATTCCGCTCAGGTAGCATCTTGATGTTTCCTGAAGCGAAGGGGCAAGCTGCCGTGCGGCGTAATTCCCTAGTCCGACTAATGCAATACCAAGTTTTTTATCGACGGTAAAAAAATTGCCGGCAAATTTCGGAATAGAAGGAAGCACTAAAGCTGCTGATCCGGTACCTAAAACTGAAATGAACTTCCGGCGTGTATATTTCATTTATTTACTCTTGTGAATTATTATTTGATTTAAATTTTCAGGTATTGGTTTTCAAAAGATATAAAAGAAAAGCGAATGAGGAACAAAATTATTTGTACTACATAGCACAATAGAAAGGCACCTTTTAGAATTATTGTTGATCACGATATTAAATTAAATAACTATTTCATGAATGAACGGTTTGATGTGATTAAGAGATATTTCTGTTTCAATCTAATCTGCATAGGTTGTCAATAAATTTTTTAATTAGTGAGGATGCCACCTGAATAATAGCAAATTTATATGCAGGCGGCTTTCCTCATAAAATAGAATTTTATTTAAGAAGATTCATTTTCTTGGTTTCTCTGAAATTTCCGGCATTCAATTCATATAAGTATACACCGGAGGCAAGGTTTTGTGAATCAAAAATAAATCTGTATGCACCCGCGGAAAGATTCTCATTTACCAGTGTTGCTACTTCACTTCCAAGTATATTATAAACTTTCAAGGTTACAAATTCATTTGTTGGAATTGTAAAATTGATAGACGTACTGGGATTAAAAGGATTAGGATAATTTTGCAGAAGACTAAAAGTATTAGGAATTCCCAAATCTATTACTTTAACTTCGGAAACTATAATTGGGAGCTCTCCTACCGTTCCGTCAGATAAGGCATAAAATATTCCAAATTCTTCACCATTCTGATTAATAGATGGATTCAAAAAACCTGACGCAAATACAACTGCACTATTATTCCCTAATCCAGAAAAATCTGCAGTGTAAGATTGTACAACTGTAATTCCATCGGCTAA
>DAISZW010000016.1:14748-31360 GCA_036824595.1 Ignavibacteriaceae bacterium | reverse complement strand
ACTTAGTAAAGAAAAATTATAGAGTAAACTACTTCATTCCCAATTTCTCTTTAATTTTGCTAAAACCATTTTTAAAATTGACTAATAAAAAACTTAAAATCGCAGTTACCGGCAGCATCGGCTCGGGTAAATCGTTATTCTGTAAGATGGTTGAAGATAAGGGTTACCCGGTTATCAAGGCTGATGAAATATCCAAAGAGATTTTAGGCAGCGATAAAAAAGTTAAAACGGAAGTTGAAAAAATATTCGGAAATGAATCTTTTATAAATGGGGAGATTAATAGGAAATTTCTTGCTGAAAAAATTTTCAACAACAGGGAAAATGTTGAAATAATTAATTCCATCCTTCATCCGCACGTTATTAAAAAGATTAATCAGCTGATGAATGAAGCTTTAAGTAAAAATGAAGTTGTTTTTGTTGAGGCGGCGTTAATTTATGAAGCTTCCATGGAAGAAATGTTCGACTATGTGGTTTTGATTACCGCAAATGAAGAAACTAGAATGAAAAGAAAAATTGACGCCGGCGGTATAAGCGAAGAAGATTTCAAGAAAAGGAATGAAAACCAAATCCCCGATGAGGAGAAAAAGAATGCAGCCCATTTTGTTTTTGAGAATAACGGAACAATTAACGATCTGGAATCTAAAGCAAAATTTTTACTTTCAATTTTAAAAAGCCTTAATAATAAAGAGATTAATAATTGACTTTATGAACATTATTAAATGATTATTGAATATTGAGAATTGATTATTGAGTATTATTTATATTTTGATATTTCATTTTTGTAATTTTTTTTTACAACTGACAAATGACCAATGACCAACAAAGTTGCATTTCAGGGTGAGAGCGGTGCATTCAGCGAAACAGCGGCAAAAAAATATTTCGGCGCCGATGTCGATGTTTCGCCGTCTTTCTCTTTTGAAGAAGTTTTTATCAAAGTAAAAGAAAAATCTGTTGATTATGGTATAACCCCGATTGAAAATACTCTATACGGCAGCATCTATGAGACTTACGATCTTCTTTTAAAATACTCGCTTACAATAACCGGTGAAGTGAATTTACAAATTAATCACCATCTGCTGTCGAATAAACCGTACAGCTTATCTGAAATAAAAAAAGTATATTCCCATCCGCAGGCATTGGGGCAATGCTCAAACTTTCTTAAGAAATTGAAGAACGCGGAAATTGTCCCGGCATACGATACTGCAGGGGCAATTCTGATCTCTGCAAGAAATATTAGCGAGCCTTCTGCTGCAATTGCAAGTAAAGAAGCTGCGGATATATATAAAATGAAAATATTGAAAAGCAATATTCAGAATAATAAAGATAATTTTACACGGTTTATTGTTATCAGCCGTTCTCAGGTGACAAAAAAACTCATTCATTCCAAAACATCAATCTGTTTTGAACTGCAAAGCCTTCCCGGCGCATTGTTCAGGGCTTTAAGCGTTTTTGCACTGCGCGACATTGACCTGGTTAAAATTGAATCCCGTCCCATCCCTCACAAACCCTTCCAGTATATCTTCTATGCTGATCTTTTAGGCGGTCTTCACGAAAAGAAGATCAAGCTTGCTATTAATCATTTGTCGGAAATTTCGATTAATATTAGAAAGTTCGGCAGCTACGAAGTAGGCAAAATTTACAAAAGTTAATTAAGTTTGTTTAGCAAAATTTAATTATTGGTTATAGCGGAACGGTATGCCCAAAAGGAATTCCGGACTGCGGATTACCTTTGGAAATCAAAAAATATACAAAGGAGATTAACTTGTCGCTATTCAATAAGGCTCTGGTTTCTATTGTTCAATTAATGCCTAAAAATCTTGTATGGGTATTTTCTAAAAAATATATTGCCGGGAAAACTCTGCATAATGCAGTTGATCTGGTAAAAAAATTAAACAGCAGAGGAATTTACGCAACTATCGATGTTTTGGGTGAAATGATTAAAAATAAGGATGAAGCTGTTGAAGCGAAGAAAAAATGTTTGGAGGTTCTCGATGCTATTGTCGAGAATAATTTAATGGCTAATCTTTCCGTAAAACCGACCCAGATGGGTTTGAGTATTGATGAGGAATTTGCTTTCGCCCAGATTGAAGAGCTAGTGAAGAAAGCATATTCGATGAATAATTTTATCCGCATCGATATGGAAGATTCTCCCTATACCGACGGAACGTTCCGCATTTATGAAAGACTCAGGGAAAAATTCGACGGTGTGGGAGTAGTTGTTCAGGCTTATTTAAAAAGATCATATGACGATGTGTGCCGTCTAAACGGGTATAAAGCAAATTACAGGCTTTGCAAAGGGATTTATATTGAACCTGCGGAAATTGCATACAAAGGCAAGCAGGAGATCAGGGATAATTTTCTGAAGATACTTGAATTGATTTTTAAATCAGGGAAATATGTCGGTATCGCGACTCATGACGAATATTTAATTAATGAATCTTTTAAAATGATAAAGAATATGAACCTGACTAACGATAAATTTGAATTTCAGATGCTCCTTGGTGTAAGAGAAGATCTGCGGGATAAAATAAGCAGAGATTACAAAATGAGAATTTATGTACCCTTCGGTGATCAATGGTACCGGTATTCTATAAGAAGACTCCAGGAAAATCCGCAGATTGCCGGACATATTTTTAAAAACATTTTTTCAATCAGATGATAAATACTTTTCCATCTGCTTCTATTCCTCTCAAGGGGAATTTTTTAGGAATTGAAACTTCATGTGATGAAACATCAATCGCAGTAATTTCCGGCGGAAAATTAACGGCTAATTTAGTCTCCTCACAAGATTTTCACGCTGATTTCGGCGGCGTAATTCCGGAATTATCGAGCCGCGCTCATCTCCAGATTATTATTCCGCTTTTAAATGATGCTTTGAAAAAATCAGGATTAGCATTAAAAGAATTTGATGCAGTTTGTGCCACAGCAGGCCCCGGATTAATCGGAGCTCTGCTTGTCGGTTTAACTTTTGCAAAAGGATTGTCTTATTCCTTGAAAAAACTTTTTATACCGGTCAACCATATTGAAGGGCACATCTACTCTGGATTTTTAATGGAAGAAAAGCCGGAATTTCCGTATTTGGTTCTTGTCGTTTCAGGAGGGCATACTCTTCTTTTGCTTGTAAATAGTTTCGAGAAGATTATAAAATTAGGTTCAACTGTTGATGATGCAGCCGGCGAAGCTTTTGATAAAGCTGCAAAAATGCTTGGACTTAAATATCCCGGCGGACCTGAAATTCAAAAGCATGCACAAAATGGCAACCCGGAAAGAATAAAGTTTCCTGTTGCCGATTTGAAAGGAGAATATGATTTTTCTTTCAGCGGATTAAAAACTTCTCTGCTGAGATATCTTCAGAAATATTTTGGCAGTACTAAAGATTCTGTTCATAAAAACTTAAATCAGCATGAACTTGCTGATATAGCTGCTTCTTTCGAACATGCTGTAATCAAAGCATTGATGCAGAAAACCGAAAAAGCAGTTAAGAATTACGATGTGAAAAGTATTTCATTGGTGGGCGGAGTAGCCGCAAATAAAAAATTAAGAAATGCTTTTCAAGAATTATCGGTGAAGCACAACAAAAAGCTTGTAATCCCGGCTTTAGAATACTGCAGCGATAACGGAGCAATGATTGCATTCCGCGGTGCAAAATTATTTGAACTGGGAAAGAGGTTCTCATTGGATTATTCCCCTTATCCGGGTCTGCTGCCGGATCATTTTTCATAACCCGGACTGAATTGAGAGATGCAGGATATTATAAATAAAATAGAAAATGAGTTAAACAATCTTTCCAAAAAAGAACGGGAGGATATTTTATCAAGGTTACGGAAAGAAGTTGATTCTTTAGACAGCCATATTGTTCCGCTGTTATGCAGAAGGACTCTTTTTTCTGTGCTGATCGGCAGAATCAAACGTTCGTTAAAAATGCCGACTTATGCTCCGGAAAGAGAGAAAGAAATCAGCAAAAAAATTAATTTATACAGGGAGGATCCGTTAAGCAGCGAAGCTCTTCAAAGAATTTATGAAAGAATAATCGATGAGTCTCGTGCAATCCAGAGGGAAGAATCTGAAAAAGGAAATATATTTAGAATTTCTAGTTCCAAACTTAAAGTTAGTTTTAAAAATATATTAAATAAAAAGCAGCTCTTTATCGTCTTATCATTTTTTATTGCTCTTCTCGCTCTTCTCTATTACATTTTCTTTACTTCAAATTATTATGAAGGACCTTCTCCTGCACGTTTTGAAATAGGCAGAGGTGAAACACTCGACGAAATAGTTAACAGCCTCCATGAAAAGGGAATTATCCCGAACAAAATGAATATGAAGATCGCTGCTTTTTTATATGGTGCCGAAAAAAAAATAAGAGCAGCGCGTTATAATATACCAAACGGGCTTAGCTATTTTGACCTGCTTGATTTGTTTTTAGAAGTTGATGCCGATTTTTTAAAATCTGTAACCATCGCTAACGGGAGCACATTAAGATGGGTTGCCCAAAAAATAGAAAATGAAGTGTTTATTGATTCCTTAAAAATGATAGAAACCGCATCTGATAAAAAATTTATCGATTCGATCGGCTACACATCCATAAATATCAATACACTTGAGGGATATATTCTTCCGCAGCAATACTACATCTATGAGAGAAGTTCCCCTGCTGAAGCAATTGGAATACTGACAAAAGGACTAAAAGATTTCTTTAATGATACCCTTCGTAATCAGCTCGGCAGTCTTGGATACTCAATGCACGAAATGCTGACCGTTGCATCTATTGTTGAAGGAGAAACAAATAAAGTTGAAGAGATGCCGGTTATTGCCGGAGTATATTACAACAGGTTAAGAATCGGTATGAGGCTGCAGGCGGATCCGACGGTTCAATACCTGCAATTAAACGGCTGGAAGAGACTAAAATACAGCGACTTGAGAGTAAAGAATCCATATAATACTTACATTTACGCCGGGCTTCCTCCCGGACCCATCAACAATCCCAGGAAAGAAGCAATACTTGCAGCACTTTACCCGGCAAAGCATGGATTTTTCTATTTTGTAGCCGATGGACTAGGGGGGCATAAATTTTCAAAAACATATACAGAACATCTTCGTCTTGTAAGAGAGTATAGAAAATGGCTCAAATCTCAAAACCCATTTAACTGAACCACGCAGTTTGAACTATTTGAAAGCCTCGTTAATTATTTAATAGGGTTATTATTCAATTCCATCTTCTTCCAAAAAATTATTTAATTCTTTGGCTACAAATTGAGCAATGATAGGAAATGTGATATCATTGTAATGAACTTCATCATAAAAATATTCTAGCGATTTAGGTATTTCCTTATCAAGATCAATTAGAAATAGATTATGCTGACGAGCAATTTTTTTAAGTGCATTATTATATTGCTCCATTCCGTTTCTTACAGTTTCTATGCCCCAAACCATAGTATCATTTATTGCTTCTACTTTTAGCATTCCCACAGCAGAAATTTCATCCGCTGTCATATTTGACTTTAAAAGACTAGGTTCAGTCATTAATACTATCTGAGTACTGTCATTCTCAGCAAGTTCAATAATAGTGTTTAGATTATTTGTATATGCCTTAAGGCCGGGTAAGCGGTCAGTATTGATAATATGTTGAGGTTTTGAATACCAAAGTCCCGATATAATTTCGCTAAGGTATCGCCACAAACTCCGGCGGTCAATTATTCTGTTAACCGGGCCGTAAAAATGTCCATAATCATCACGAAAGTGGCCGCGGCTGAAATAGGAAAAGTCTGCATTATGCAGCAGATCATTAACCGACTGCATAATTAATAAAACGGAGGGTTTATACTGCCTGAAGTTTGTCTCATAATTAATAAGTGTATGCAAAGAAGTGTACCACTGCCTTCCCAGGTTATATACTTCGATATTCTTTAAATTGTATTTAGTCCTTAGTATGGTTTCTACACGAGAAGGCCAATCAATTCCGGATTTATCCGGTAATTCTGTTGTCGATCCACCGAGACAAAAAATTTTAAGTGCATTAGAAATTTTTTTCTGCTTCGGCTTATAATCAATTGGCTTCAGCTGAAGATACGGATGGTACTCTTTCCTATACTTATCAAACCATTGTTGATAGAATATATCTGCTACAGAATAACAGATAAATAAACTTATTACGGAGCTAACAATCAAAATTATAGCCGCGCTTTTTTCTATCCTTCTAGATCTTACATTCATATAAAGCCATAATAAAGCAAAATAAATTAAAGGAAAGAGTATTCTTATTGCCAATAAAATTTTTTTTGGATTGGATCCGTATGATAATGTATAGGAACTGGGGAAATAAAATCCGACATAGATGTAAATACTTGCCAGACTAAAAAGAAAAATAAAAATGAAATCCGCTTTTTTTAGAGATTTTATTGATGGAAAGAACATAAAAGAATTCCTCCGCTTTTATTTAATCTGTTTAACGTAGCAAAAAAAAGGAAAAAAATAAACTACCTGATTAAAAGGATTCTTACTAATTTTGAAAGTGCTTTATTATTAGAATCATGGAAAAAACCGGGAGGATCCAAATTATTCACATGGAACAGTTTATTAAAATTAACGGGATCGGATGTCAAAATTTAAACTAATCTTGATATGCTGTCTATTTATTTCTATATCATTATTCTTAATGGATTGTGCAAACCAGTTGCCGCCGGGAGGAGGGGATATAGACCGGACTCCGCCGGAAATAGTTGAAGTATATCCGGCTGACGGTACTATCAATTTCGAAGATGACTATTTTGAACTGGGATTTTCCGAGTATGTCGACAAGCGTTCCGTAAAAGATGCGGTATTTATTTCTCCCGCCATTGATGGAAATCTTGAACTGGATTGGAGCGGCAAGTATGTAAGAGCATATTTTCCTGAAAAATTAAGAGAGAATACAACCTATGTCGTTACTATCGGCACCGATGCGGCAGATTTTAATAACCGCAATAAAATGGCAGATGCATTTACATTTGCATTTTCTACAGGAAAAGAAATTGACAGAAGAACAATTGCAGGCAGAGTTTATGTGGAGAAGCCGCAGGGAATTCTAATGTACGCATATAAGCTTGCTTCAATTGACACTATAAATCCGATGAAGTATAAACCGGATTATATCTCCCAGACAGGGAAGGACGGTACATTTAAGCTGGCAGGACTTGCAGCCGGGACTTACAGAATATTTGCAGTACAGGATGAATTCAGGGACCTGATTTTTCAGCCGGACCAGGATAAAATAGGAATCCCTTATAAAGATATTCTGCTTCTGGAAACAGATTCAACTTATTCAGGATTAAATTTCTTTACGGCAAAAAACGATACAATGGCGCCGCGGCTTCTCAGCGCATCGATGATAGATAAACGCCACATTCTCGTGAACTTCACCGAGGAAATTGATTCGACAATTTTTAATGGAAATAATTTTTTTATTTACGATTCAACGGCTGCCAAAAAGACCGGAGTACGTTTTTTCTATAAAGGATCTGCAAAACAAACGGAATGGTTTTTTGTTCCGAATGATACTATTCCTCTTGATAACAATGTTTTTTTATTCGCAGATACTATTAGGGATAAAGCAAAAAATATTTTTGTGAGGGATCTTGTGTACATAAACTTAAGTGAAAGGCCTGATACTTTAGCTCCGGGAATTCTTAGAACTATACCTCCGGCAGCAACCCGGGATGCTGATTTTTTAAATGAAAAATTCGGATTTTTCTTTAATGATGCTTTCGATTCAAGTTTCGTAAAACCTGCAGTTTCATTCAAGGATACGCTTGGTAAAATAATTCCATTCAGCATCAATTTTACGGACGATGCATCTTTTATCATTGCACCGCTTCAAAAACTTGAACCGAAGAAGCTCTATGTAATTTCTATTGATCTTTCAAGGATTGTGGACGCAGCCGGCAATAAATTAGATTCAGTTTATAAATATGGATTTCAGACAATAAGCGGACTCGATTTTACCGGTGCATCGGGTGAAATAACAAATGTTGATATAAATGCAAATCCGATTTTGGTTTTGCAGGGAACTTCGCCGTCCAAAATTATAGGGAAGAGGAAAAATATTTATACTCAAAGACCGGGTAAGAATTCCAGATTTAATTTTGAAAGAGTTGAGCCGGGGAAATATACTTTATGGTGTTACCTCGATGCGGACAGCAGCGGTACATATTCCTCAGGGTGGCATTTCCCATTTAAAGCTTCGGAAGAATTCTCAATTTATCACGATACGCTTAATCTTAGAGCCAGGTGGGTAGAGACAGATTTAAATTTCAGATTCGAATAATTACCGGATGAAAACTTATTTGATGATTCCTATACCTTCTTTTTCGTTTTCAATATGCTGACAGTCTTAGAAGCAATTAATTTATCTTCCGAATATTTAAAAAAGAAGGGGATTGAATCACCCCGTTTTAATGCAGAAATGCTTCTTGCCCACATCATGAACTTTAAACGACTTAATCTTTACCTCGCTTTCGATAGGCCGTTGACCGAAGTTGAGATATCTAATTACAGGGAATTAATAAAACGAAGAAGCAGGTTTGAACCGCTTCAGTACATTTTGGGTTCGGTTGAGTTTTTCGGCCTGAATTTTAAAGTAGACCCTTCGGTTTTAATACCAAGACCTGAAACAGAAATTCTTGTTGAAACCATTATTGAAAAGGTTGGCAGTGAACCGGCAGAGATTCTAGATGTGGGGACAGGAAGCGGAAATATTGCTGTATCTCTCGCCAAAAATCTTCCACAGTCAAATATTACCGGGATCGATATTAATCAGCCTGGATTAAATCTTGCAGAAGAAAATATAAAATTAAACGGGGTTCAGAACGTGCGGCTGGTACTGCATGATATTTTAAATTCAAACCTGGAGTCCTTAAAAAGAAATCAGTTTGATATTATTGTTTCAAATCCTCCTTATATTTCTTCCGACGAATTTCCCCGTCTGGCACCTGAATTAAAAGTATATGAACCGAAAGATGCATTAACGGATTTCTCGGACGGGCTGAAATTCTACAGGGAAATCTCCGCAAAAGCAAAATATCTATTGAAACCGAAAGGGAAAATATTTTTTGAAATGGGAAAGGGCCTGCATGAAGATATCAAAAAGATTTTGCGGATGAACAGCTTCACTAAAATTGAAATTAAAAAGGATTTACAGAATATTGAAAGAGTAATTTTCGGAGAATTGAATTGAAGGCATTGGTTCAGAGAGTCACCGAGGCCGGAGTCTATATCTCTTCAAACATGTATTCCGAAGAGATTAAAAAAGGGCTGGTCATTCTTTTAGGCATTAAGGAAGGGGACAGTGAAAACGATGCCCGTTACCTCGCCGATAAGTGCAGTAATCTCAGGATTTTTGAAGATGAAAATGAAAGAATGAATCTCTCCATAAAGGACATTCACGGCGAGATGCTGATTATTTCCCAGTTTACTTTATACGGCGATACATCGAGAGGGAACAGGCCGAGTTTTACCGATGCAGCTAAGCCTGATGCCGCAATTCCTCTTTATCAAAAGTTTATTGAAGGCGCAATAGACAATATCGGAAAAGATAAAGTTAAAACCGGTATTTTCGGCGCAATGATGAAGGTGAAAATCATTAATGACGGACCCGTTACGGTAATGATTGAATCTAAACAATAAAGTTCAGGATTAATTTTCGAGTTCTGTATTTTTCATTCTGAACCTTGAGGCCTGTTTCTTTTAAAATATGAAAACAGGAGTTAGTTTGAATTCTGTTTTGATGGTATTTATAGACGGAATCGGAATCGGTAAAGAGGATTACCAGTATAATCCCTTCTTCAAATATGGGTTCAAAACGTTCACCGAAATCTTTGGGGAAATACCTACTCTAAAAAATCCGAAAATAAAAAGCTCCAACAGATTTCTATTTCCGGTTGATGCGGCTTTGGGAGTTAAAGGTCTGCCTCAGAGTGGGACCGGCCAAACGTCAATATTGTGTGGGATAAACGCCGCTGAATTCATCGGTAAGCATCACGGGCCTTATCCGTATTCAACATTAATCCCTGTAATTAAAGAGAAGAATATTTTTAGGGAATTGATGAAGGCAGGAAGGAATGTTTTTTTTGCAAATGCATATCCGAAAGTTTTTTTTGATTATATAAAATCCGGAAAAAGCAGGCTCAGTGTAACATCTTTAAGCTGCCGGCTGAGCGGGATGAAATTAAACGGAGTCACCGATGTCCGCAAAGGAAAAGCTATAACAGCCGAAATTACAAATGAAAGATGGAATGAAAAATTAGGTTACAATTTAACAGTAATAAAGCCTCAGACTGCGGCAAAAAGACTTCTGAAAATTGCACGTAATTATTCCTTTACATTATTTGAATATTTTATAACCGATCATATTGGTCACGGCAGATACGATGGAGAAGTTGAAAAAGCCCTGAATGTTCTCGATGAATTTCTGCTGTCGCTTATAATAAATCTTGAAGGGACTCATTTAACTTTGCTTACTTGTTCCGATCACGGGAATATCGAAGATTTATCTATAAAAACACATACATTAAATCCGGCCTTATCAATTGCTGCCGGAAAATATGCCGGGCATTTTGCAAAATCCATAAAGGATTTAACTCAAATTAAACCGGCAGTTTTAAAGGTATGCAGATGAAAGATTATCCGGTAATTAAATTTGCAGTGCCTTTTGCCGGAGGAATAATTTTCGATCACTTTACTCAGATTGGTCCCATATTATATATGATCCTGCTGCCGGTATTTTCTTTTCTGTATTTTGTTTTCAGAAGTTTCCAATTGAAATCTTTACCCGGTCTTACGATACTATTATACCTTGCAATTTTTTTCTTCGGTTCATTCATTGCAAAAATAAATACTCCTGCTCAGGCTTTCCTCTCGCCGAATGTTTATATAGCAAAAAACTTGACTGCATATGGGGAAATAGAAAGGATCGATCTCCTGCACCAAGGCTATGACATGCCGAAAGACAACAGGGAAAAAACTCTTACATTTCAGCTTCAGGCCGATTCCTTTTCAGCGGGAAATTTTCATTTAAAAAAAGAAATTAATTTAATATGCAGCGTGCAGGATGAATCGGGGGAAAGCTTAGATTCGCTTTACAATTCTTTAAAGCCGGGGAATTACATTTCAATTACCGGCAATTTTTATAAAGGCCGGGAAACGAGAAATCCGGGCGAATTCAACTATGATAAGTACCTCAGGTCGAAAGGAATCAGCGGCATTTTTACTGCTTATAATGCACATGATGTTTTTAAAATAAAATATAAGATCCGTCCTTTTGAAGATTTTTTGTTTTCAATCAGAAAATCCATTGATGAAAAAATCCTGAGACTTCATTCTCCTATGACAGCTTCTTTACTGAAAGGACTTTTGCTTAATGACAGAAGTGAAATGGATTATAAAATAAAAACCGAGTTTATAAATTCAGGTGTAATACATGTTCTGGCTGTTTCGGGGCTTCATGTCGGTTATATCATTTTAGTTTTTTTAATAGTTCTGGGAAGATTTAATATTTATGTCAGATCCATTCTTACAGCAGCAGGATTAATTCTTTTTATGTTCTTAACCGGGGCTCCGGCGTCTGTGGTAAGAGCTACTTTAATGGCTTTAATAATTCTAACCGCATTTGTATCCAACAGATCGACAAATCTTTTTAACTCATTAGCATTATCCGCAGTAATAATTCTTTTAATCAAGCCCGGTGATCTTTTCGATCCCGGTTTCCAGTTATCTTATACCGCGGTTTTTTCTATGGCGGCTATTTATCCAATTTTCAACCGGATGATTGCGAAACTCCATTTGGGAAGTTTTACGCAAAATATTCTTCTTTTCATGACCTTATCCTTGAGCGCACAAATCGGAACTCTTCCTTTTACACTATTCTATTTCGGCAGACTTTCATTAACCGCGCTAGCAGCAAACCTGTTTGTAATTCCGGCAATAGGAATAGTTGTTGGAATTTCGATATTTACTTTGGTATTAAGCATTTTTTCAACTTTCGCCGCTTCCATTTATGCTGCCGCAAATGATGTAATTACATTTATTACTTTGAAGTTCATTGAACTTACAGGCAATCCGGATTTTTCTTTTTTGTGGATACGGAATTTCTCAATTATAGATTCACTTGTTTTCTATCTTCTATTAATTTTATTTTTTTACTGGATAGAAAGATTCAAAGGATGGAAGCTTAAAATTATCTTAATAGCCCTGGTTGTTGTAAATATGATTTTCATTCCATCGCTTGGTAATAAAGAGCTGCTGAAGGAAAATGAACTGAATGTTATGATGATTGATGTCGGTCAGGGTGATGCATTCCTCCTTAAGTTTCCAAACGGGGAAACTGCATTAATTGATGCCGGCGAAAAAACATTCGGATTTGACAACGGAGAAAGGGTAGTGCTTCCTCTTTTAAATAGTCTTGCTGTTTCCAGAATTAATTATGCTTTTATATCTCATCTCGACAGCGATCATTGCGGAGGTCTCAAATCTCTAATTACAAACGGAATGATCGGGAAAGTTTTTAAACCTAAAAGTGATTCTCTTGATCCGGCAGAAACGAGGTTTGAAGCATTCTTAAAGAAATATAATATTCCTTTCAGCTATTTTAAAAGGGAAGGAATACACATCGGTAATACAATGCTTTATATATTAAACGAACCGGAAAATTCAAATTATATTCCTGCATCGACAAACGAGAGAAGCGGGATTATAAAAATCGTATATGGAAAAACGAGCTTCCTGTTTACAGGCGATGCCGAAAGAAAGACTGAGAATTTCTTATTGACTCAAAACGGGAGCTTTCTTAAAAGCGATGTTTTAAAAATATCACATCACGGAAGCAATACAAGCAGCACCAAAGATTTTATCGAATCGGTGAAGCCCCGATTAGCCTTAATAAGTTCGGGAATAGGGAATAAATTTAATCATCCGTCGCCGAAGGTTATAGAACGGCTGAATGAATACGGTGTAAAGATTCTAAGGACGGACAAAAATGCCGCCGTAATTTTAAGATCCGACGGGAAAAATATTTATGAAGTTAACTGGAAAAATTTTAACGAGTAATAATTTCATGAAAGGAGACAAATGGCCGGAAAAAATTTAGTGGGAATAGTTATGGGCAGTGATTCCGATCTTCCTGTTATGAAGGAAGCTGCAGATGTACTGGAGGAGTTTAAAGTACCGTACGAAATCAGGGTACTATCGGCTCACAGGACTCCAAAACTAACGGAGGAGTTTTCATCTTCTGCACATGGAAAAGGTTTGAAAACTATAATAGCAGGTGCAGGCGGGGCAGCTCATCTTGCCGGAGTGATCGCCGCATACTCGCCGCTTCCGATAATTGCAGTCCCGATAAAATCAAAATCTTTAGACGGACTCGATTCGCTTTTATCCATGGTGCAGATGCCTCCCGGAGTGCCTGTAGCAGTAGTAGGAATCAACCAGGCAAAAAATGCCGGGCTTCTGGCTGTACAGATTTTAGGATTATCGGATGCTTCTTTGCAGGAAAAGATGATGAAATACAAAAAGAGAATGGAAGAAGATGTAATTAAAAAAGATGAAAATTTGAAGTTGAAATTAAAAGATTAAAGAAATTTAGTTTGATTTTTGTGCAAATTGTGCAAAAATAAAGGTTATAATAAGTTTTATGCATTGATAATCCTTAGCCCTTTTAATAATTTTATTTCTTGTGTTCCACAATTTGATGTATAAAATGAAAATATTTCTATTCACTGCTATTATTTTTGCTTTTCTAGCCGGCTGCGGTTCAAAATCCGACCAGGATTACATGAATGAAGCTGCGGAAAATGCGAAGAAAAATAATATCCCTGAAATTATTGCAAACTATGAAAACTTATTAAAAGAATATCCGGAGAGTAAACTTGCACCGGAAGCACTGTTTCAGCTCGGTACTTTATACCAGAACAAAATGGTAAAAAATTTATCGGAAACTGAATCACTAGAGAATGCCGTAAAAGTTTTTAGAAGAATTCAAAATGATTATCCTGATTATTCAAAAGCACCCGACGCGCTTTTCATGTCGGCATTTATCCTTGCCAACGAATTAAAAAGATATAACGAGGCGACCGAAGCTTACAAATTATTTCTTCAAAAATATCCGAAGCATGAATGGTGTATTTCGGCCAGATCAGAGTTGGACAATATGGGTATTCCTCCTGAAATAATTCTGGAAAATAAACAAAGGCTTTCATCGGATGACGGAAACTTCTGAAAATTTTATAAAATACCTGAAACCTTCGGTTATTTCCAAAATAAACTCAATGGAATTAAGAGCCAGGCTTGTGGTTGAAGGTTTTATGGTCGGACTGCATAAAAGCCCTTACCACGGATTCAGCGTTGAGTTTACCGAACACCGTCCTTATCTGCAGGGGGATAATTTAAAGGATGTAGATTGGAAGGCATACGGCAAAACCGAAAGATTTTTCATTAAACAGTATGAAGAAGAAACCAACCTGCGGAGCTACATCCTTTTAGATACCAGCCGCTCAATGAGTTATGCATCAGCCGGAAATATAACAAAACTTGATTATGCTTCAACTCTTGTCGCAGCTTTAAGCTATTTAATGATTAAACAGCAGGATGCAGTAGGATTGGCTTTATACTCGGATAAAATAAACAGCTATATTCCTCCAAAAGCAACTAAGACATATCTGCTGCAGATTCTAAAACAGATAGCTTCGTTGAAGGCATCGAGTACAACAAACACCGCATCGTCCTTAAACCTGATTGCCGAAAAGATCAAGAGAAGGGGATTGGTGATTATTGTTTCCGATCTGTTTGACGATATTAATTCAATATTGAAGTCTTTAAAGAATTTCAGTTATCTGAAGAATGAAGTAATAGTATTTCAAATACTTGATCCGCTTGAAAGAAGTTTTTCCTTCGGAGCGGATGCCGTTTTTAAAGATCTTGAAACTGAAGAGGAGATAACAACCCAGCCGTACCAGATTCAAAAAGCTTACAGAGAATCAATGGGGGAATTTTTAAGGAGAATTAAATCGGAATGTTTAAACTCGAATATTGAATACAACCTCGTTGAAACCAGTATGCCGTTTGATAAAGCATTGTTTAGTTATATTCAGAAGAGGAAAAGACTTTATTAAAAATGTTGGTTGATTGTGGTTTGTAGTTTGTTGTTTTCAACAAACCACCTTCATCAGATCCTCAATCAAAACAAACTTTTAATTTCAGCAACGTATTTATCGGACAATCTTTCTGCTTCCTGGTTTTCCTTTGCTTCGGTTATAATTCTGATTATCGGTTCAGTATTCGATTTTCTGAAATGCACCCAATGATCATCGAAGTCTATCCTAAGCCCGTCTTCAGTATTAATTTTCTGTCCGGCGTAGCTGTTAATTAATTTTTGGAGAACCTGGTCGGGATTAATGTTTTTCAGTTCAATTTTCTTCTTAGCGATAAAATATTCCGGGAGAGCTTTTTTAAGCTCGGACAAGCTTTTATCCGATTCCAGCAGAAGCTGAAGTATTAAGGCAATTCCGACAAGGGCATCTCTACCGTAATGAAGAGCGGGATAAATAACTCCTCCGCTTCCTTCACCGCCGATTACCGCATTCACTTCTTTCATTTTCTTTACGACGTTGGCTTCGCCGACGGGCGATCTGAATACTTTGCATCCGTATTGATGCGCAACGTCGTCTACAGCGCGTGTAGTAGAAAGATTTACAACAACATTGCCGGGATTTTTAGACAGAACAAATTTTACGGCAGATGTAATTGTATTTTCCTCGATGAAGGGTTCTCCCTTATCGGTTATTAAAACAAGCCGGTCTACATCAGGATCAACAACAATTCCCAGCTCGGCTTTGGAATCCTTCACTGCTCTCATAGTTTCAGTTAAGTTCTCCGGAAGCGGCTCGGGAATACGAGGAAATATTCCTGTTTTTTCACAATTCAATTCAATAACATCGCATCCGAATTGCCTAAGCAAATCTGGAATTACATAAACTCCTGCACCGTTCACGCAGTCCACAAGAGTTTTAAATTTTCTCTTTTTAATTCCATTCTTATCGACATATTTTAAATTAAGTACTTCGTTAACATGCTTCTTTAATCCCTCCTGATAAAATTCAATTTTTCCAAGGGAATTCCAGCTGTTAAATTTAGTTGAATCTCCTTTATTCAAAATTTTAATCATTTCAAGATTTTCTTCAGGCGTCATAAATTGACCCGTACTGTTTAAAAGCTTTAAAGCATTCCATTCGTTGGGATTATGGCTTGCCGAAATCGCAATACCGCCATCTGCGGAGAGAGTTTTTACCGTGTATTGGACTGTGGGAGTGGGGCAGATGCCAATATCAATTACGTCCAATCCTTTTGCAGCTAAAGTACCTGCAGTTATTGATTTTACCATCTCCCCGGAAATCCGTGCATCTCTCCCGATAATAATCTTTCCGGTTCCGTTGCTCTTCTTTTTAGAAGAAAGAATAAAATCGGCATAAGCGGATGTGAATTTTACGAGCACCTGCGGATCAAGTCCGTCCCCGACAATTCCTCTGATTCCGGAAATGCTGACCATCAGAGTCGGCATAAAAATTCCTTTCTTAAATTGTATAAGGTGAAT
>DAISZW010000016.1:12454-14648 GCA_036824595.1 Ignavibacteriaceae bacterium | reverse complement strand
TTTTTATGAAGAAAAAATTTCTTAAGATTAATAAACTTCTGATTAAAAGATTCGGAATACCCCAAAGAAATAAAAACAAACCTGATCCTGTGGATTTACTTATAGCCACGGTTCTATCCCAGAATACAAATGACAGAAATTCATATAAGGCATTTCAGAATCTTAAAACAAAATATGAGAGCTGGGACAAAGTTGCGGATCTTCATCTTAACAAGCTTAGAAATGCTGTCAAAGTTGCAGGTCTGGGGGAACAGAAATCTAAAACAATTAAAAGATTCTTAACGTACCTGATTAAAACGACAGGGAAAATTTCTTTGGAGCATTTGAAAGTGTTTAAAGATGAGGAAATATTAAATGAATTAACCCGGCATCCCGGAATAGGTATAAAAACGGCAAGCTGCGTTCTGCTGTTTTCATTAGACCGGAATATTTGTCCCGTTGATACTCATGTACACCGCACTTTAAACAGAATCGGCATTGTAAAAACGAATTCACCCGAAAAAACTTTTTATCTAATCATGCCGAATATTCCCGGGGGAATTGCTCATTCAATTCATACTAACTTAATTAGATTAGGAAGAGAAATCTGCAGATCCGGAAAACCTCTTTGTCCGGTATGTCCTTTAAATAAAATGTGTAATTATCCTTATAAAAACAGTTATAAATCGACTTCCTACAAAGAAAATAGTTTTCTGCTTCTTGATAATATCTCCTGATCAAAAAGAAAGCAGCTTAGTTAAGCATTTCTACTCACTGAATGTTATGATGATTTTATATAACTTTGAAAAAACAAGAAACTAAAAAAGATGAAAAAAGCAGTAATAACACATGCAAAACGGACGCCTATCGGCTCCCTAAACGGGAGTTTATCTTCATTCAGTGCACCGCAGCTTGGAAGCTTTGCCATTAAAGCCGTCTTAGAAGAGTCGGGCCTTAATGTTAATTTAGTTGATGAAGTAATTATGGGGAATGTTTTAACGGCAGGATTAGGGCAGGCTCCGGCCCGTCAGGCTGCTTTATATGCAGGACTTCCTGAAAAAACCGAATCTCTGACTATTAATAAAATGTGCGGGAGCGGTCTGAAGGCAATTATGCTCGCTCAACAGGCTATCTTAAATGATGATGCCGAAATAATAATTGCCGGGGGACAGGAAAGCATGAGCAATGCTCCTTATCTTCTGCAGAATGCAAGGAACGGCTATCGTTTGGGAAACGGAGAATTAATTGATTCGATGATTAAAGACGGATTGTGGGATGTTTACAACGATATTCATATGGGAATTTGCGCGGAAGCCTGTGCAAAAGATTTTTCATTTACAAGGAAGGAGCTGGATGAATTTGCTGTCTGCTCTTATAAAAGAGCGTTAGAGGCTCAACAATCAGGAAAGTTTAAAGATGAAATGGTGAAAATAAAAGTTAAGTCAAAAGGAGGGGAGACTATAGTTGATGAAGATGAAGAACCCAAGAAAGTTAATTTTGAAAAAATACCTTTGTTAAAACCGGTGTTTGATAAAAATGGAGTTGTTACAGCGGCTAATGCTTCCAGTATTAATGACGGCGCAGCAGCCTTGCTTGTAATGAGCGAGGAGAAAGCACGTGAATTAAATTTTACTCCTTTAGTTGAAATAAGACATCAAAGTTCTTCTGCAAAAGCACCGGTCCAATTTACTACGGCTCCGGCAGATGCAATACAAAAAGTCCTGGAAAAAGCCAAGTTAAAGATTGAAAGCATCGATCTTTTTGAAATTAATGAAGCATTTGCGGTAGTTTCACTTGCGGTAAATAAGCTATTGAATCTAGATCAATCCAAAGTAAATGTAAACGGGGGAGCGGTCGCGTTAGGGCATCCGATCGGAGCGAGCGGAGCGAGAATTTTAGTCACTTTAATTCATGAAATGAAAAGAAGGAATTCCGCATACGGCCTTGCTTCTCTTTGCATTGGAGGAGGCGAAGCATCCGCCTTAATTATAAAAAATTATGAATAAGGATTATTTATGGAAATTAAAAAGGTTTCTGTAATAGGAGGCGGTACCATGGGAAACGGTATTGCCCATGTTTTTGCATTAAAAGGATTTAATGTAAACCTTATTGAATTAAACAGTGAATTTGCTGACAGAAGTATCAAAAATATTTCAGTTAACTTAGACCGGCAGGTTAAAAAAGGAATAATTACTGAAGATCAAAAAAAAGAAAC
>DAISZW010000016.1:4583-12354 GCA_036824595.1 Ignavibacteriaceae bacterium | reverse complement strand
TTTATATCAAACAGAATTCTTATGCCGATGATTAATGAAGCAATATTCGCTTTAATGGAAAAAGTCGCTTCCGCTGAAGATATAGACACAGTAATGAAGCTCGGTATGAGCCATCCGATGGGGCCGCTGACTCTTGCAGATTTTATCGGATTGGATGTTTGTCTTGCTATAATGGAAGTCTTGTACGAAGGATTTAATGATTCTAAATACCGGCCGTGTCCGCTGTTAAAGAAAATGGTTGCCGCTAATAAGTTAGGAAGAAAGACGGGCGAAGGATTCTTTAAGTACGAATACTAAGTAATGATAACAAACTAAAGGATCAGAATATATTTGTCCGATAATATATATTATGTAAACTAAGATTTATCCTTTTAATCGCCTTCAAATATAGCCGATACAAATAATTTCGGATCAAAATCCTGAAGGTCATCTATCCCTTCCCCAACGCCGATATACTTAACCGGAATCTTCTGCTTGGCGCAAATCTGAAATACAACTCCTCCTTTGGCTGTTCCGTCAAGCTTTGTTATTACGAGTCCGCTTATATCTGTAACTTTAGAAAATTCCTCTGCCTGTACCAGTGCATTTTGACCCGTTGCTCCGTCAAGTACCAAAAGAGTTTCGTTGGGAGCATAAGGAAGAACTTTAGCTAATACTTTCTTTATCTTCTTTAGTTCTTCCATTAGATTAGCTCTGTTGTGCAAACGTCCGGCGGTATCGATTAAAACAACATCGTATTTATCGGCAACAGCCCGTTGAAGCGCCTCAAAAGCTACAGAGGAGGGATCGGATCCCTTTTCTTTCTGGATGATATCAACACCGGCTTTCTTTGCCCATATATCAAGCTGTTCACCGGCTGCAGCACGAAAGGTATCTGCCGCACCCAAAAGCACTTTCAACCCTTTATTTCTGAAATTATAAGCTAATTTACCGATTGTAGTAGTCTTGCCGGTCCCGTTTATACCTACAACTAGAATAACGTAAGGTTTAAACTTCAATATTTCATCGGTTCCGAATGATCCGTTAACGTTTAATATAGATTCTAATTCTTTTTTTATAATCTCAATTAGTGAATCATAACTTCTGCTTTTTTCATCCTTAAAATTGATTCTGGCTTTATCGATTATTCTAGTTGTCGTATCATAGCCGATATCTGAAGTAACTAATATCTCTTCCAGCTCATCAAGAGTTTTATCATCAACTACGGCTCTGCCTGTTATTGTTTCATTTATTTTCTTTACGAGCTTGTCCCTGGTCTTTGACAAGCCATCCTTGAGTTTATTCAGATTAAAGTTGCTAAACAGACTCATAATTCTTCTTCTTTATGAATTCAAATGCTCTTATCGAATAAGCAATTAAAGAAACGATAATTAAAATAATGCTCAGCAAATAAAATGATAGAAATAGTGATTCATTTCTATTTACCTGGAGTATTATTAACAGAATTACTATTCCAATAATTATTACGGTAAATTTACCTAATGCATTGGAAGGAAGCACTTTACCGATTTTCATTGAAAGTAAAATTCCGCCTAAAAAAATTATTAAATCACGTCCCAAGATCATTAAAAAGTAATAAGTTGGAATTTCATTCATCAGGTATAATTTAATAATAATTACGCCAATAGCGACTTTATCTGCAAAAGGATCGATGATTTTTCCGAATTCCGTAACCTGTTTGAATTTTCTAGCCAGGTATCCGTCAAGTATGTCTGTGCCGGCTGCAAATAAGCATAATGCAAAAGCGTAATATCTAATATCACCTGAATGAATTTTATCAAGCAGAATCCATAGCGGTATTGTTAAAAGTAATCTGAAGAAGCTGATAAAATTTGAAATTGTGAATATTTGATTTATTTGTATCATTTATTTTATTACTGCAAATTTCCCTATTTTTTCATCAATTTCGTTATTTGAATCATCCATTTGAATTATTCTGAATAAATAAACTCCCGTAGAAAGTGTCTCTCCATCCTCATCCTTTAGATCGTAGTGCAATCCGCCGCTTCCGTTATTTCCCTCTACCTCGGCAACACGTTTTCCGCTGAGCGTCCAGATAGATACTTTAACCTTTTGAGGAAGGTTTGCAAAAATTATCTCCCCTTCTCCCCCGTTTATTTTTGCCGGGCTCGGATATACATACAAACCGGACAAATTCTCCGCAAAGCCTGTAAGCATAATATAACTTCCGGCTCCGGAATTAATCTGCAGATTTCCTGTAGATGAAGATGATTTAAGATTCTCAATTTTCAGCCTGTATTCGCGTCCGACTGATCCGACAGGCTTTTGCCCCGACAAATCTAAGTAAATAATTTTTTTATTACTTTGATCGATACTGATATTTGTAACTGCATTGTCAGGTTCGAAAATATAATTAGCTTTATCGGAAGCAATGATTTCATCAACTTCAAGGTTAAATTCTATTTTTACAAGATATGGATTTATTATCTGATGATTCGAGATAAAAAATTCTGCTTCCGCAAATACCGAATCAACAAAGAAAGATATTGTATCTTCTTTTACGGGAGAATTATAAAAATCTGTTATCTCTCTAATTCTCAGTTGATTTAATCCTAAAGGAAGATTTCCTGGAAAAGAAATCAGGTAAGAATATTCGTCAGCCGGTGAAATTGAGTTTGGAAAACCGGAATTAAGAACTTCAAAAGATGTTAAATTTTCTATTGTGGTTTTAATCTTCTCCGTAAATGAAACTAGGATTGAGCTGGGACTGCTGCTTTCAACGCTTTTTATCTCCGCAGGTTTATGAGAATACACTTTTATCACCTGGCTAAAATCAGATAACGGTTCCGGCTTGCTCAGATCCAGTCCTTTTACTGCATAATAATAATCACTATTTATCAAAATATTCCGGTCGAAATATTCTTTGGCAGCAGTTGAATCAAAAAGTATTAGATTGTCTGTGTTATCTCCTTTGTAAATATAAAACCTGTCCCCTTCCCCGCTCCAACTAAGTTTAATCTCTGACGAATCAACACTGTACCCGGTTAAATTAAATGGCGCTGCGGCTTTGGAAGAGCTGTTGAATTCAAAAAATTTTATTCCGACGGAAGAAGGAAAAGCAACTTCTTTAATCCCGTTTAGATTTAGATCGCCCGCAAGAATGGAATTGGAATTAATATTTTCTTTAAAGGAAATGATTGAAGAAATACCGGATTCGCTTTTAAAAATATAAGAATAAGGAAAAATGAAAAGAATTAACTCATCACTGCCGTCATTATCAATGTCTGCAAATTCAACAGCATTTTCCGACTGCTGGAATGAAGAATTAAACTCCTTTGAAGCATCGATGAACGATTGTTCATATACAATATTCAATGAATCGTTAATAAAGTTAAAAACAACCAATCTGTAGAACGGCGAAATATCTTTTTCTTCAATTGAATGGAGGAGGACCGCAATTTCTTTTCTGCCGTCGCCGTCATAATCTCCTGCGGCAATAAATGCCGATGAACCAATTAAACCGGTCTCGATTGTTTTAAAAGCATTATACCCATTCTGACTATTTACTCCCGGAACAAATTCGTAACTAAGTATGTCGCCTTCAGCATCCACCATCCAGACTTCATTATTCCCGTCGTTGTCTGTATCAGCAATAACTGCATCCGGCGAGTTAAATCTATTTTCTAGGCCTCTGTTCGGAGTATAGTTCGGTAATCGGATCGGATCAGCAACCGATAGATTATCCCGGACATTCCAAATTGTTACGGATGTATCGGTATCAACCGCAAGAATTTCGGTATTGCCGTCTTTATCCACATCGTCTGCTAAAACTGGCCAGAAAGAACCGGATAGATCTTCAAATCTTTGTACAAATCTTTGATTTTCCTGTTCTTCTATATAACCGTTCTTTACAAATAAAGTTAAGAGATCCAGAGATCCGTTATTATTAAAATCTCCGTAATCTTTAATTATTTTTTCCTGCAGAGAATCAATTTTTGTAAATGAACCGCCGCTTAACCGGTATAAATATGTAGTAGTTGAATTCGTAAATTCTCTAACGGCAATTTCCCGGGAATTTCCTTGAAGGTTTAAAAATTCATTAAATAAATTTCCCGGAGGCAGTGAAAATGCCTGCTCGTATTCCGCGGCCGGAGTGAAATTAAATCCCGTATTGAAGACAAAAAAATTATCTCCGTCTTTCAGCGTATCTTTAAGCCCTACAAGATTTTCAGCTTCAAAGAAAATTTCATACTCGGCATTCTGCTCTATTAGCTGCTTGGGAATAAATCCGTAATGATCCTTTCTTACAAATTTATTATTAATTGTAAATTCATCCAGAGTTATAAAATCAAATTTCGCTTCACCGGCTTTTCTAAAAAACATTTTTACCACTGTAGGTACATCAGTATAAGCTGCTGCAAGAATAGTTGTCTTATCGCCGTAATAACAGGGACCGGCATTAATTAAATTTAAAACCGGAGGAGTTCTGTTTATAAAAAAATTCACTCTTTCTTCTAAAGTTCTTCCGTTGCTTTGGTAAAGAATTAATCTAAGCGAGTAGACCGAATCGCTAAACATTGATAAATTCAGGTTGAATATATTCTGACTGGAAACCTGGTTTAATCCGTTCTCTATTAGAATATCCCATGAATCCGGGTTCAAACCTGTTCCGATGTAAAGCTCATATTTCCGGAAATACGCCGAAAGAATTGTTGCCGAAATAGACAATGAATCTGAACGGGTAGCAAAATCCTGAAGCGGATAATTAAATTTAACAATTGACGGAGCGATGACGCTCAGTGCACTGAATAAATTTAACCTCCCTGCCCCGCTCCGTGTATCCCATCCGGCCGCATCAATATCATCCGAAGTAGATTTCAGAATTTCTTCAACCTCATTGTTTGTGAAATCCTGGAGTGATAAAATGAGTGAAGCTGCTGCAGAAACAAACGGAGAAGATGCAGAAGTACCGCTGATTTCTGCATATCCATTTTCTTTAGAAGTAGTTAGTATCAATGAACCCGGCGCAACTAAATCAATTGTAGAGCCGAAATTGGAATTTGAGGAAACATAATCTTCTATGGTTGAGTTTCCCACAGCAATTACTTCGGAATAACCGGAAGGATAATGGGGTAAATCGGAGCCGGAGTTTCCGGCGCTGGCAACCAGGACTATATTTTTATAGTATGCATATCTAATTACATCCCTTAAAACATATGAAAATGCATCATCTCCAAAGCTCATGTTTATGACTTTTGCACCCATCTTTATTGCATATAGAATCCCTGCTGCAACATCATCTTCTTCACCAAGCCCGGCCGGATCAAAAGCACGGATGTTCAGCAGCTTCACTCCCGGAGCTGCACCTGCAATTCCGGTAGTGTTATTAATTTCCGCTCCTGCAATACCTGCCACATAAGTGCCATGACCATTATCGTCCGCAGGGAGATTATCCCAGGTTAAATAATCGCCGCCGGTTGAGTCGAACGGAAATCCGGTTCTGTCCGTAAAATCCCATCCCATAAAATCATCAGTAAATCCGTTATTGTCGTCATCAATATTATTTCCGGGAACTTCATTATAGTTTCTGTAGATTTTATTCTTAAGATCAGGATGCAGAAAATCAATCCCGGTATCTATAATGCCTATTATTATTGAAGTATCCCCTGTTGTAATATTCCAGGCATTATAAGCATCAATTTTTGTTAAAGCCCATTGCCTGGCAGCTAAAGTGTCGTTCGGAATAAAATCAATTTTATAAATAAGAGATTCCTGGATATATTCAATTGAAGGATCATCGGATGAAGATTGGATAAATAAATCAGGATCAGCATCTTTATCTAAAATTACTTTTACAATCCTCGACAGCTCAGGATCGGTCTGTCCTAAATTTTTAGCGAAATATTCAACGGATAAATCAGATGGATCGAGTTTGGATAAGGTATTTTCCCTGAAAACTTGTTTGCTGGATATTTTTTGTTCTATGGTCTGGCGGTCGACCCAGTTTTTATATTTAATGAAGAATGTTCGGGTTTGTGGAAAAGTTGTGAAGCTTACTATTAGGAAAAGAAGAGCAAGGATGGGCCTACGGCTCATACATTTCCTTTTTGTAGCTCACATCAATGGGAGTAGGATAATTACCGGAAAAGCACGCTGTGCAGAAATTTTCTTCCCCGGCTTCAGACACAGATTCAAGCATTTCATCAATAGTCAGATATTCAAGGCTGTCGGCTTCCAGAAATTTTTCAATCTGTTTTACATTGCCGCCAAATTTATTTGCCACCAACTCCTGTTTGCTCGGAAAATCCATTCCGTAATAGCAAGGGTGCATTATAGGCGGAGAAGAAATTCTAAGATGAATCTCTTTAGGATTGGCTTCTTTAAGAAGGTTAACAAGCTGCCTTGAGGTTGTTCCTCTTACAATAGAATCATCAACAACAACTACTGTTTTTCCTTCAAGTACTCCTTTAACAATATTGAATTTTATTCTTACGCCGATTTCTCTTTTTTCCTGCCCAGGCTGAATAAATGTCCTTCCGATATAATGACTTCTGATCAATCCTATTTCAAGCTTTGAATCGATCCCGAGTTTTTCCAATTCCGATTGGTATCCAAGGGCAGTTGTATTGGAACTGTCCGGTACGCTTATAACAATCACCTTCTCCCCGTCTTTATCAATAACAGGGTGCTTTCTTGCAAGAATTTTTCCGAGCCTTCTCCTCATTTTATCGACATTATGCCCGAAGATAAAGCTGTCGGGACGAGAAAAATAAATATATTCAAAGATACAGTGCTTTTTAGGAGAATATAGCCCGTTTATTCTTACCGATTTAATCTGCCCGTTCGCAATTACTTCGTTATCGATTATAATCATTTCACCCGGTTCAACTTCGCGGATAAATTCGGCTGAAAGGATATCAAAAGCGCAGGTTTCCGAAGCAACTACATAGGAACCGTTAAGTTTTGCTATTGATAGAGGACGGAAGCCGTGCGGATCGCGCGCAGCAATTAATTTATTGTCGGTAAGAATTGTGATGCTGTAAGCCCCTAAAACTTTTGAAAGTGCTTCTTTTATCTGATCTATTTGGTTCTCCAGCCGGCTTCTTGCAATGAGGTGCAGGATTACTTCAGTATCGCTTGTAGTTTGAAAAATTGCTCCTTCATCTACAAGCTCTTCTCTGAGTGCTTTTGCATTAGTTAAATTTCCGTTATGTGAGATAGCCAAATTTCCGAGTCTGTAGTGTACGACAAAAGGCTGAATATTTTTCTTGGATTCGGATGAGCCTGTGGTGGAATACCTGTTATGCCCAATCGCAGAATTTCCGGGGAGTATGTAGTGAAATATTTTTGGATCGGCAAATACTTCAGAAACCAGCCCTTCATCTTTATGAATGTTGAATATCGGATTCCCTTTTTTATTGAAGCTTCCTGTAACAATTCCGGAAGCTTCCTGTCCCCTATGCTGCAGTGCATGAAGTCCGTAATATGTATGTAACGATGCTTCGGGTGTACCGAAAATTCCAAAAATGCCGCAAAAGCATTTTGGCTTGTCAGATTTGATTTCTTTTACGTTGTTGTCTTTGTTGTAAATCATATTTGCCGATAAAAAGTTATAATAATTTTCAAATAAAAAATAAAATTGTCAATAAAGATAATAAAGGTAGTATTCAGAACATAGTTAAGAATTTTTGGTCTTGAAAAGAATAATCAGCCATACGATTTAAAACCTCATCCGGGAAAATAACCGTTTATCAAATTAAAAACCGTTCATCAAAATTGTCTGATTCATTTAATCGGATGATAATAGATT
>DAISZW010000016.1:0-4483 GCA_036824595.1 Ignavibacteriaceae bacterium | reverse complement strand
ATCGGATGATAATAGATTAGAAAGTCATCAACTAATTTTAACCACAAGGAGGCTTGAGATGAGGAAGTATATTTCCCTTCCCTTTCTATTTTTATTAATTATTTCGTTCTGCTTAACCGCCTATGCACAGCAGAACCTGACGTCTCCGCGGCCAAGCCAGGCAGCTTCAGTTACGCAGAGAATTGGATTAACGGATATAACTATTAAATATCACCGCCCCGGAGTAAACAACAGAGAGATCTGGGGTAAATTAGTTCCGTATAATCAGGTCTGGAGGGCCGGAGCAAATGAAAATACCACAATTACTTTTACTGATCCTGTAAAGCTTGAAGGAAAAGATCTGCCGGCCGGAACTTACGGACTTCATATGATTCCAACCGAAAATGAATGGACCATTATCTTCAGCAAGAACAACTGGTCGTGGGGAAGTTTCTTCTATGATGAAAAAGAAGATGCGTTGAGAGTTACTGTGAAACCGGAACCTGTAGAAAATGAAGAGTGGCTGAGTTATTCCTTTGCCGATCCTTCAAAAAATTCGGTCAAGGCAATAATGAAATGGGAAAAATTAGCCATCGGATTTAATATAGGTCTGGATGTTAATAAAATTGTTGTTGATAATTATAAAAAGCAGCTGAATTCCATTCCCGGTTTTTCGTGGCAGGGTTGGAATCAGGCAGCTAATTACGCGATGCAGAATGATGTATACATTGATGAAGCAATCGAGTGGAGCGACAGATCAATTCAACTAAACAGGAATTTCACCAATCTCTGGACTAAAGCCGGATTGATGGAGAAAAAAGGTTTTAAAGATATTTCCGAAAAATTAAGAACCGAGGCAATGATGATTGCTACGGAAGCAGATATCAATAACTTGGGTTATCAATATCTCTTCGCTAAAGATTATGATAAAGCAATTGAAACATTCAAGAAGAATGTTAATGATTATCCCGAATCATGGAATGTTTATGATAGTCTTGGTGAAGGTTATGCCGCAAAAGGCGAAAAGAAACTGGCTAAGGAGTATTACACGAAAGCATTTGAAATGGTAAGGGATGAAACAAATAAAACCCGTATTACAAACATCCTTAAAGGTTTGGAAAGCGAAGAATGATATTTTAATAATACGGAGGCTGTTTTTACACAACAGCCTCTATTATTCCCTCCCCTTCACAACACAAATCACAATTAAAAACTTCCATCTTGACTAACTGATTGCCATATATTATTTTGGAAACTATAAAAACGATAATAGTTTCCGTAAGGGAAATTGCCATGCAGGAAGAAAAAGAAAAAATTTATCAATTTGCAGTAGATAAATTCCTTAGAGAAGGATTTTATAAAACAACTATGGATGATCTTGCCTCCCAGCTTAGGATGAGTAAAAAAACCATATACAAATATTTTTCCTCCAAGGAAGTGCTGGTCAAGGAGGTCGTTTTTTCGTTTCTTTCCGCAAGGGCGGAACAAATTAAAGCTATTGTTGATGCAGATGATAATGCTGTAATTAAATTCTTTAAGCTTGTGGAATATCTTGGGAGCATTATAATTAAATTCAGCGACAGGTGGATTTCCGATATACAATTGTATACTCCCGATTTATGGAAAGAGATCGATAAATTCAGGGCAAAAATGATGTATGCTAATCTGATGAAGATTATCCGCCAGGGAATAAATGAAGGATACTTTGTCGATAAATCTGCTGAAATTATTGTTACTATTTTTGTCTCGTCTGTTCGCGCAGTAGTAAATCCTGATTTTATAATGAATAATAAATTTTCGGTTTCCACTGCTTTGGACTCAACATTAGAAATATTAATGAACGGCATAATGACCGAAAAGGGGAAAAAAATTTTTAACAGACTTAAAGCGGAGAAAATAAATGAACCGGATTAAATTTTTAATTTCAATATTCCATTTGATTTTCTTCTTCGGCTGCGGCAGTAACGATGATGAGAATAAAATTGTAGAATCGGGAAATATAGAAGCCACCAATGTGACCGTCAGTTCTCAAGTAACCGGGAAAGTGCTTTCGCTTTTAAAAGATGAGGGGGAATATGTTAAGTACGGCGATACAGTATTAGTAATTGATCACGAATCTTTGGGCTATCAGCTGGATCAGGCCGAAGCTGCCGCAGATGGAGCCCGTGCACAGCTTAGTCTTCTTAGAGTAGGTGCAAGAGAGGAAGACATCAGGCAAGGCGAAGAGGCCGTTAAACAGGCTGAAATAAACTTTGATATGGCTAAGAGAGACAAAAACAGGATGGAATCATTATTCCAATCCAGGTCCATTACAAAGAAACAGCACGAAGATGCTGTATCCAAATTAAATCTTGCCGCTGCGCAGTTAAGCTCGGCGCAGGAAAATTTAAAGAAGCTGAATGATTATGCCAGGCCGGAAGACATTAAGCAGGCAGAGGCAAATCTAAGACGGCAGCTTGCTGCGGTTGATCTTCTTAAAAAACAAATCCGGGATTCATATGTAGTTTCTCCGATAAACGGAATCATAGTAAAGAAATTTTTTGAACCGGGAGAAACAGTTACAATGCTTTCATCGTTGTTCAGAGTTTCTGATTTAAATACTGTGGATTTGATAATTTATGTTTCGGAAGAAGAATTAGGAAAAGTAAAGCTTGGGCAGACTGCAAATGTTAGTTCGGATACGTATCCTGACAAAAAATATGAAGGAAAGGTGACTTATATTTCTCCCGAAGCAGAATTCACCCCGAAGAATATTCAAACCAAAGACGAACGGACGAAGCTTGTCTTTGCAGTAAAAATTAAAATCAAAAATCCGGAACTTGAGTTAAAACCCGGAATGCCTGCAGATGCGGTAATAAAGCTTTAATTACAAAATTACATAATTACAAAATTACAAGATTGTAAAAATTTAATTAATAAAAACAGAGGGGATATAAAAATGAAAGTAAAATCATTTGAAGATTTACAGGTCTGGCAGGATGCCAGATTATTTGTTAAAGTAATTTATGAGTTAACTTCATCAGTTCAGTTTAAGAAGGATTATGGATTGAAAGACCAGATTCAAAGAGCTTCGGTTTCAATAATGAATAACATATCAGAGGGTTTTGAAAGAGATAGCAGCCGAGACTTTATAAAATTCCTCCAATATTCAAAAGGATCAGCCGGCGAAGTAAGATCCATGCTTTATATTGCTTTAGATTTGAAGTATGTAACAACCGAAGAATTCGAATCTGCTTTTAAAGATTCTATTGAAATAATCACTCAACTTTCAAACTTTATTAAATATTTAAGAACTTACATATTTAAGCAGAACCTAAATAAAATTAAAAATTTTATAATCAGCGTTTTTCAATAATCTTGTAATCTTGCAATTTTGCAATCCTGCAATTTACTATGGAATCAATAATTAAAATAAATGATTTAAAAAAATCGTACGGAAATGTTGAAGCAGTCAGGGGTGTTTCATTTGAAGTATATAAAGGAGAAATGTTCGGGTTAGTTGGTCCGGATGGGGCTGGTAAAACTACAACTATAAGAATTCTCTGCGGACTTTTAAGCTTGGATTCAGGTTCTGCTTTTATATTCGAAAAAGATATTAAAAAACATCGAAAAGAAATACAAAACCAGATCGGATATTTATCTCAAAAATTCAGCTTGTATGGAGATTTGACAGTCGATGAAAATATTGAATTCTTTGCCGACATCCACGGTGTAAAAAATTATGAGCAGAGGAGGAATGAACTGCTTGAATTCACCAGGCTTACGCCGTTTAGAAAAAGATTAGCGGACAATTTATCAGGCGGTATGAAGCAAAAACTTGCGCTTGCATGCAGCCTAATTCACCGTCCGAAAATTATTTATCTGGATGAGCCTACTACCGGTGTTGATCCGGTTTCCAGAAGGGATTTCTGGAAAATACTTTCCAGCCTGCTGCGGGAAGAAATCACGATTTTTATGACTACCCCCTACCTCGATGAAGCGGAAAGATGCAGCAGAGTAGCATTGATGAACAAAGGAGAAATTATAAGTCTGGATACACCTCAAAATATTAAATCTTCAATAGAAAAAAATGTTGCGGAGATTGTCTGCACCGAAGTAAGAAAAGCATACAAGCTGATAAATGAAAATACTGATTATGAAATCCAGATGTTCGGAGATAGAATCAATATAATTTTTGAAGATTACAAAAAGGATTTCGGCATTGTCAAGGAAATGCTAGAGAAAAATCAAATTGAAATTATAAGCAGCAGGCCTATTTCGGCTTCACTGGAAAATGTTTTTATTCACTTGGTTTCGTAAACCTTCGAGGTTAGCATTGCGTACTAGTTAGTAACCCTCGAAGGTTCTGGATGAGATGGTGGGACGAGTAAGGAACCTTCAAGGGTTACACATCCAAACACTATCCTAACCTTGAAGGTTTCGAACCGATGGTTGTGGAAGAATCTAATGGAAATTTTTATATCATTAGAAAAGAGAAAGCACAAACTTGAATATCATTAATTAT
>DAISZW010000103.1:0-11692 GCA_036824595.1 Ignavibacteriaceae bacterium | reverse complement strand
AGTTTAAATCATTTTTCAACCCTCTTTCTATTATATTTGATTTCATGCAATCAGATATATTTAAAAATCCTAACGAAAATTCTTCAAAAAAAATAAATATTCTAATTCCTTTTGTATTTTATTTTTTTACTTACTTATTCTTCTTTATACCTATTGTTCCGGCAATAATCTCTTACACGGTTGTATATATTTCAACATCGCTGCTTTTTATTTTTGTTTCCTTCCTTATTATAAGATCAGACATCGATCTAAAATATATTTATGCAATCCTGGCTGTTTCTGTTTTAATAAGAATTGGAACAATATTTATTGCGCCGGCCGGTTCTGATGATTATTTCCGCTACATTTGGGATGGAAAAGTTTTAGCAAACGGTATTAATCCTTATAAATATGCGCCGTCCGATCCTGCACTACAAAATCTTCATTCGGAGATGCTTCCTTCACTGGTAAAATTTCCGGAAATGAAAACGGTCTATCCGCCTCTTGGTGAAATTCTTTTCTATTTTGCATATCTGCTGGGCGGAGAAAGTTTTTACGGATTAAAAATTTTATTGCTGCTATTTGAACTTCTGGCTGTTCTTGTATTCTGGCAGATATTAAAAAAACTCCAGCTTCCTTCCAAAAATATTTTACTTTATGCACTTTGCCCCCTCCCCATTTTCCAGTTTTTTATCGATGCACATGTCGACGGATTTGGAATTTCTTTATTACTGCTTTTTATTCTTTTTTATACGAGTAAAAAATATCTGCTGAGCTATATTTTTTTAGGATTATCTGTCTGTGTTAAGCCGGTGGGATTATTATTAATTCCCTTAATTTTTTTACATCAAAAAGGATTTATTCGCAAAACTATAGCTGCAGTTATTCCCGTTGGTCTCTGCGGTTTGCTGTATCTTTTCTTCAGCTTGTCTGCGGATCCTTTTGAGGCTTTAACCAACTTTACTGTAAACTGGACATTCAACGGGTTTTTTTTCAACATAATAGATTCTTTTATAAATGACAATCAGAAGTCGAGGTTAATTTGCACAGTTATTTTTATTATTTCTTTCATACCGGTCATCTTGTCGCGGAAGGAATTCATAACAAAAATTTATGAATCCATTTTTATTCTTCTGATTTTTTCACCGGTTGTTCATCCCTGGTATGTATCCTGGCTTGCAATTCTTCTCCCACTCACGGCAAGACTGAGCGGTATTTTTTATGCGGGATTAGTAAGTCTGACTGCAGCAACAGTATTAAATTATCAAATGTACGGCGAATGGAATGATTACCCTGTAGTCTGGTTTCTGGAGTACACCCCTGTTCTATTCTTTTTTATTTTTGAACTTACAGCAAACTTTAAAAATAAAAAAGAAATTCCCCCGCAATAAAAGTTATAGATAAGAAAGTAAGGTTATTCAGTCTTTTAATCCATCTTCATTTCATTTCGCCGGACAGGTTTCATTTTATTTTATCAGCATCATCTTCTTAGCAGAAACAAAATTATTGACAATAAGGCGGTATATATAAATTCCGCTTGCAAGTGTTGAACCGTCAAAAATAATTTCATACCTGTCGGCGGCTTGATATTCTTTGACCAGTGTTTCAATTTCATTACCGAGTACGTCAAAAACCTTAAGCTCCACAAATCCGGCAACTGGAATTTGATACCTGATTGTTGAGCCCGGATTAAAGGGATTAGGATAATTCTGCATAAGTTCATAATTCTGAACAATCGGCGAAAAATCTTCAGTATCTGTAATTATTGGAGTACCATAAATTTCAATTTCCCTTAGAGAATACCCCTGCGGATTGGATCTTTGGTCCAGGAAAACACGTAAAGTTCTTAAGGTATCTCCGGAAACAAATACAGTATCCACACCACCAGCTGCACTAGTATTCTGATACAGCAGATCGTAGAAAATCGCATGGTTATAATTCACCATCCGGAATGAGGAAGCATAATTAACTCCCCATGTTAAAATAACTTTGTTTACGCTGTAGGAATTTTCCAATAAAACCTGAATCCATTGAGGATCAGTAGCAGCGGTGCTGCTCCAGAAAGTATTGAATTCTCCATCTACTGCAAATTGCTGGGTGGTTCCGGAAGAAGCCGTTACTTTGCGTCCCAAAGCTCTGTTAACTAATTCCAGCGGGAGCACAACTACATTAATTATTGAAGTATCGTTTGTTACACCGGCAGAAGTAAGGGTAAATGTCGACGAAGAATCTATTATGACAAAAATGGAGTCGTCTTCAGCAACCGGATTCCCGTCCAGCTGAACGGATGAACCACTTGTGGTTCTCCATTTTAAATTAATTCTCTCTCCTTTTGCTGCAACCCAAGGAAATGCTGAAAAAGAATAAATTGTCCCGGGAAACAAAACTTCAACTTTTACTTGAGATATATCTGCAACATCATTATTTGTAATTAATGTGTAGATAGTAGTTGTATCGGGAGATAATTCTCTGATATCTTCTGAAAGTACGGCTTCTCCATTTAAATAAGGTGTGGATCCTGTTGAGGTAATCCATTTCAAAGTAATTGAATCTCCGAATTCAATTGTATCCGAAGATGCAAAAAAAGTATAAATAGTTCCTACTTTAGGATTGACTACAATATCATTAGGAAAGTTATAATAAATATCCTGCAATGCAATAATTGTGCGTTCATGATTCCAGTTTTTTGCGTTATCATTGACTTGAGTATCTCCCCACCACTGCCATGATAATGCACCTACATAACCGGTATTATACAATTGCCTGTACAAATTCTGATATGGTACATCAAATGCATTTTCCATAAAGAATTCTGCTATGGCAAGCGGTTTATCCAATCCTAAAGATGAAAAATGATGATGAAAAGGGGAAAGCGCTGTTCCGGCCCAGCTATAATAATGAACCGTGTAAAAGTCCAGCGTTCCGTCCGGATCGCCTCCCGCCGCAATTAATCTAGCATCGCTATAATAATTATAATTGGCTGCTGTTTTATAAAATTCTTTGATGATCTGGTCGATCGTAAGCTGCCAGCCGTATTTAGCTTCAACCTGTTTCTCAATTGTGTATTTCTGTTCATCGGTGAGAGAATTAAGGTAAGCTTCTGGGGATACTTTAGCTAAAACTTGAGCGTCCGTTAGAGCCTGCAGACCCCATGTACCGTTAGTTACCTGTGCAGTTGAATCGGTTCTATGAATAGCCCCCGCAGTTAAATTTACAAACCTTTGAACATCGTATTGTGTTACAAGTCTTCTATCGCTCCATGCTCCAATTTCCGTAAAGCCTTCCGGTTCATTAAAAATTTCCCATGCTATGATTGCCGGATGACCTTTTACTGCTTCAACCATCGGAATAAGAGCATTATTAATATATGCTCTCATAGCAGATGTATCTTCCAATAGTTTTTCATTTCTATCTAAGATTGTTGTTCTATCGATATCCATCATATCATGAGACCAAAGACAAAGGAGCAGCCCTATTTCATTTTGCCATGCGAGATCAAGAATTTGCTGCAGATCGGATATTGCACCTGCACCCGGACCGGCAACCAAATCTCCGCTGAATTCAGGTGTATATTCTCCCGTAGTATGAAGCCATAACCTGAAGGAATTGCCGCCTGCAGCTTTCAATTCAGCGAAAATTTCCCCAAATCTTCCAAAGTCAGTAGTTCCGGGTCCTATATCTCTTGCAAAATTAATCCATGCCACATTTGAACCGTTTAAAAATAAATTCTGGTTATTATAATGAATTCTTGATTGCGGAATAATTGATATTACTGAAAAGATCACTAATAGAAATGACAAATGGTATCTGTATATATTCATAAAACTGCCCATGAAATTTTTTATTATTAAGTTCCTAATTATCTATAAGAATGCAAATAACGGATTATTCTTTTAATAAATTCTCAACATCAAAACATCATGCCCGGAAACTTCAGCAGTCAATGTTTCTTTTGTTGTTCCCAATTCTTTTTTTGTCCATAAATTCCTGATTTTATAATTGTCTTTATCAATTTTTCTTCCTGAAAGACTGTCAATTACATTTTCTTTTTTCCAATCGAACGAAATTTTTTGTTTCTTCAAGCTCCGGTTCAGAAAACATACAGCCCAATTGTCATTCTGCAATGGTTTAAACCAAATTTCGAGGCTGTCTTTCGCGGAATATTTAAATCCCTGAATTCCAAGTGAATCCTGGTTTACTGCAATTACCTCTTTATCGGTTAAAATTTCTTTAGTCTCATCTGAAATTTTTCTAACATCATTGCCAGCAATTAAAGGTGCGGCGAGCATGCACCACATAGAAAAATGAGCTCTGTCTTCATTTACAGACATCCCATTTCCGACTTCCATCATATCGGGATCATTCCAATGATCCGGGCCCGCAAACTTCCGTAATCCATCCTGCATATTGAGAATATACATTATGCCCCACGATTTCCAGGTTCCATGGTCAACTATACAGTCGAAGCAGTTTGTAATATCGCCTGTAGTGCGCCAAAGATGCCCGATGTTTTTTCCCCACTCCCACGGTTTGTTGTTCCCCCATTCACAAAGACTGAAGACAATTGGACGGCCGGCGGAATAAAGAGCATCCCGCATGGTTAAATAAGCACCCTGGGCATTAAGCCCTTCAGTATTGCACCAGTCGTATTTGAGATAATCCACACCCCATTTTGCATACTGCATTGCATCCTGGTATTCATATCCCCTGCTGCCCGGTTTACCGCCGCATGTTTTCCATCCGGCATCGGAATAAATTCCGAACTTTAAACCTTTTGAATGAATATAATCCGCCAATGCTTTCATCCCGGATGGAAAACGGCTGGAATCAGGATGTATAAATCCTAAACTATCCCGCTCTCCATGCCAGCAGTCGTCTATATTTACATAAATATAGCCTGCATCTTTCATTCCCGATGCAACCATTGCATCGGCAACCTCGCGTATAATATTTTCATTAATTTCGCACCCAAAATGATTCCAGCTGTTCCATCCCATTGGAGGAGTTAATGCTAAATTCTCAAACTTTTGGGGATATACTGATATAGTAATGGTAATAAGCAGCAGTAGAAAATATTTCATTTTCATATAACCATTTAATTATTTTAAGAATTTCTTTAATCCATTTAACAGGGTCGGTTTCCAAACCGTATAATGATCTGTATTCGGGATTATTTCATATTCAAATATTAAATCTTGATAATTCCTTGAATTTATTCTGCTTGTTATTTGGTTGTATGAATTAATAAATGAATTGGTTTCATTTCCGCCTACCGTAACATACAAATTAATCGGAAGCTCAGTTGTTTTGGAGAATAATCTTTCTTCATTTTCTAATAAATCAACATGCGTATGCGGAGGATCCAGTGCCGGACTTGCGCAGATATAATTTGTAAATAATCTCCCCGCATCCTCATGCTCGGTAAACGCATATATTAAGAAATATCCTCCGTATGATGAACCCCAAAGCGTCCGGGAGCTCGAATCAGCCTTATAAGTTGATTCAACGTATCGAATAACTTCATACTTAATGCAATAAAGAAAATTATTTGCGTTAACAATCAGATCTCTGACCCGGATTTCGTTGAAGTTATAATTATCCGGGTATCCTATTCCAACAACAATAACTTCAGGAATTTCATTTCGGTTACTCATCTTATGAATATCATTGTGATCTTCTTTCCTCCAATAGCCGTCTGTAAGAAATACTACTTTATATTTCTTTTCAGTCTCCTTTGAATAATTTAACGGAAGACTGATATCAAGCTTTACAGTATCATTAATAATGGATGAATAGAAAAATTTAGAAATCATTTCACTGTATCCGGGATTTATCTCTACATAAAAAAGATTTTCTTCCGGATTTTCTTTGCACGAAAGGTATGCTAATCCGACAAATATAAATAAAGCAAAAAAAAGGATTTTGTATATATTCATTTGATCCATGAAAAAAGTGTTTAAACACCTCGTATGACAAATTATATACCATATTATTTAATAAATTTAAGAATTATTAGGCAAATTTCACTTATTCACAGTTTATAAAATTGATAAATATTATTGATAAGATAAAGAGGTTTTTGTGCAGCAATTACTGGTTTTCTAATGAAAAGCTTTTTTTGAAGAACCGGAGTTATTTAAAAAAGAAAAAGCCCCCGCAGTTCACTCCGGTGGCTTATTCTAATTAAAGTCGATGCTCTTTTTTTAATGCTGCTTAATATGAGTCTCCTCTATTTCAATTCCATACTACACTTTTAAGTTACTTCGACTTATTAATTTTAGTTTAAATCTTTTTTATTTCAAAAGACTAAAATCACACGATAATAAAAGTTTATACTCAATACACATAATTACTTCTTATAAACAATTTTACCAAACTTAATTATTCCCTGCAGAAAAGAGTTCGGAATAAAGGAATCGGCTTCTATCTCTTTCATTGAATAGACTAAAACATCAGCTTTAACGGAAAATTCATTTATATAAGATTCTATTCTCCGTGCAATATCTTTTTTATAAAACGAATCATCGGTAATTATCAGCAGATCAACATCGCTGAAAACATCCGTTTTGGAATTAACCATTGATCCGAATAAAATAATCTTTTCCGGATCACTTACGCCGGCTGCATAATGAATTATTTTCTCAAGAGTTCTCTGCATAACGAATCAGCTGACGAGCTGAAAAAGCAAAAATACATTTTTAACCTGATCATCGGCAAGCGATTTATAATTATCTGCCGTAGATGATTTTAATTTTAATCTTAATTCCCCGGCGGCAGCAGGAAAAGAACCTTGGGTAAACTCGTGAGATAAATGAAAAACATTATTAAATTCTGAATCGGGATCTACAGGTAAATCGGACAGCTGAGATCCGGAAGTTACTTTCATTTCTGCTGTGAAGCCGGGAATATCTTCGCTCCTGGTTTCCACAAAGATATCCATGCTCCTTATTTTTAATGATGCAATTTTGCTGCGGATGAAGAACGGGAAATGTTCCGCTTTAAGAGTCATTATAAACTCCTGATCATTTTCACCTTCAGGATTCAGAAATTTATACCACTCGGTTGCAAATTCATGTTTAAGGCTGAATAACCTTGCGGTCTGAGAAGGCAGGATACTTTGCAGCGCTTCATTAGCAGCAGCTGCAAGCTGTCCTCCCCCGCTCCGCGAGGTATAATTTATATGAAGAATCACATCGGATATGGATGCAAAGTCGAAATAATTATTTTCAACGGGCATATTGATTTCCCAATCGGCAATTACACCAGCCCCTTCAAATGGAAGGTAACGGTCATCATTGAAATTCAGCTCGAATGTTCCGCTATCATTCTGGCCATTACTGGTGGCAATGGAAGAAATAGTTCCGAATATTGTTTTAAACCGGGTATCATCCTGCTGTTTTTCATATAAACCTCCGAGCAAAGTTGAATCCATTCTAGTCTCGTTCTTTAAAAGAGAAAGTGTACAATTAATTCCGGTAAAGGGACCTACAATGCATGGAATGGTAATTGAAACATTTTTAATACGCCGCATATAATGACCGGGATAATCCATATCAAATAACCATTCGGGCAAGGATATGCCGCATTTACCGGTTTCTTTGAGAGTTATAAGACTTAAAGGAGCCATCTGTGCAAGAGAAATATGTTTGGTAATTTCAAATTCTCTTCTATTCTGATTTATATATTCTGCTTCCAGTCTTTTTAAATCATACATTAACTTATCACCTGACAACAATCCTTTTTTCAAACTGTCCCAGTATCCGAATTGAATAATATTTGAATCAGTTATACCAAGTTCGAACTGAAAACATTTTTCAGCTTTCTTAGCCATTTCAAATGCAAGCTGATAACTCTGGAAGTAAATATAGGAAAGCTGGGTCAGCATCCAGTTATACAACTGGCTGTTTGTAAATTTATTGTGCAGATATTCATCAACGGTTTTGGAGTTTTCAATCTGCATGTTATGATTTTCAAGTTCTTTTTCGGCAATAGCATGTTTAATCTCCGCGGCACTTATCTGAGTCTGGATTTGATCTTTTTCCATTCCGGCAATCTGCGCCTGGAATTCCCATTCATCTTTGCGTCTGCGGTAGCCGCCGAGTGTTGAAGCAAGTCCCGCATGTTTCTCCGCTGCAGTTGCAATTGCTTTAATTGTTTGTACTGCATACTCGGCAGAGACACTGACTTTTTTCCCGCCAATTACTCCTGAAACAACATGCGGAGAACCGCCGAATCCTGAACCGCCTATCGTAAAGTCGGGAATTAACGCCAGTCCTCCTGCAGCAATATATCCGACAGCCACAGTTGTTTCGGCAAGTGCAGATGTAAGATATAATCCCATTGCTACAGCTTCCCATGGATTCAAAAAATCTCTGCTTTCGTAATAATTCCTTTTGGTTTCTGCAAGTTCAAGAGCTCTTTGCAGACCCGCAATGGATTCTTCAGTTTCGTCTATTTGTTTCTGCCGGATTTCCGATATTGCTTCAAGGAGTTGTATTTCGTGATTTGACCTTAATAATGCAAGTACTTCCGAATCTTTTTTCTCAAGCACACTAAGAAGTTTTTCTCCTAATGTCTTTACTTCGTTGCAAAAATCGATCGCTTTTTGCAGTACAACTCTAAAGCGATAATGAGGAGTCGGGGCATTAAGATCGCTCAAGACGCTGTCTATGTCGATACCCTCTGCCGCAGCTTTAACAAGTAATGCAGGATCAATCGGAGGTTCAAAAAGAGGAAGCTGCCGTACAATTCCCTGTATATTCATGCTGTGCCGTATCTTGAATAAACGGTCCTCAACTATATCCCAGTATTTAGTCAGAATTTCATTAGCCGGAATAGCAAAATATAAAGTTTCCAATTTTGGAATCGGTTCGGCATCTTGAGTTGTCGGAATTACCGTAATGGGAAGAAGAGTATCTTCTATAATTACATCAACATTTGCATTGCCGAATTCATCGAGCTTAGCTTCCAGCTCATCAAATGTTAATTCTTCGTGCCTCACATCGGGAACTTTCTGAGGACGGCTGCCTAAAATTTCATAGGCAAGCATATATAGTAAAGAGGCTTCATTTATGGATTCGATAGTATCTCGTTTAAAAAGCATATCACCCCAACCGATCAGATTATCCAGATATTTCATAACAACATTCTTTTGATAAGCTACCGGACGGTAACGTGCAATTAAATGAGGTTTAAACGGGTAGTTCTTCCATGCTTTAAGCTGATCCGCATTATTTTTTAAATCCAGGTTAGATAAAATAGACTCGATTCTCTGCTTGCGGTATTCTTCGGAATTATATTCAAAGAATGGCTTTGTTATCCAGTAACGCTGCGGCACGGGAAAATTTTCTATATCGGTCGGATTAAAAATATAATGGAACCAGTACATTGCATCTTCAAATTTCTGATTCTGCATCAGGCGGCAGGCAACCATTAATGGTGCATGAAAAAATAATTCCCAGTTGTAAATCGAATTAGCTCCCTCAAATGAAAAATCTACAACATCGGTCTGTGTATTTTTATCGACAATAACCGATGAAGAAGAAGAATATGAATTAAAATTAAAATTATTAACCGGTGCAAAAGATTGGGGATTTGTTTGAATTTTTCTTTTAAACAAACCGTTGAAACCGCTCCGGTTAAACTCCCTTAAAAACAACATTGTATAAGGATGATAAAATGACTGGAAACGGTATTTTCTATTTTGCCCGACAACTAATCCGTAATTATTCAGCCTGGCTTCCCACTCCGGCTTTATAAAAAATGCACGCTGACTGTCCTGATAAAACATTGGATGATCATATGCATACGTATTCAGCTGTATATCCTGCTGGGAAATAACCAGGGAGAATGGAGAAAGCGCTCCCGATAGTAAAGTAGCGGAAGTATTATTCTCAAGGACTCTCAGCTGATTTGAATTAACTGAGTGATCCTGGTTGTTTGTCAGATGATTAAATTTAAAATGCATCCCATTTGGAAGCTTAAGGCGCGGTCCGTATTCGATGGGAGATAAAGGCTTTGTTAAAGTACCGTCATCAAAATTTTTATGTACAAACAGATATGAATCAATATTTGAAGGAGTATTCGCTTCAGGAAGGTAATAAGATCCTCGCAAAGCTTTCAGTTTTACATCTTTTATTTCACCGTTGAAAATAAATGAAGAAGAATGCCACGGAAGGTATGTCTGAAAGAAACGGTTTTTCGTTAACCTCACCGGATTATTCGCAGGCGGTGCATACGGATCATAAAAGAAACCGTTGTTAAATTCAGGAGAAGTAGATAAATAAATATCAAGGTATAGTTCATTAGTCCTGGCAAGATAATAAGGTTTCAAATTATAAGAATAAAGAGGTCTTTCCCAGGGATGTACAAGTTTTTGTTTTGATATTTTTTTAGCTGCCCATCCGTCTTTATTTTTTATTGTCCATCCGAGCTGCATTTCCAACACTTTCAGCGGTTCAGGAGAAGTTGTGGGCGATGAAGTCGGCTGAGCAGGAGGCACTTTTTTTGACTTCATCGGTTTTTCCATGAACTGCAGCCAGAATAAGTAAAGCTTGCGGTTATACACAACCGGCACGATATGGTTGCCGGTAATATCAACATCAATCTTTTCCCAGGCACTCCAGGAATTATAATTCATATTATAGCTTCGGTAGTAATAAACATTCGGAATTGCCTGAGTTCTTCCCACTACATGAACAATATTTGTTTCGTAGCCTGCTTCATCAAGATTCAAGTCCTCCATCTGGTGATAAAGTCCGCATACTTCAAGATGTGAAATTTCATCAATCTTGTTGAGGAACTTCTGAAAAGCAGCTTCAACATTCTCTTTTGTAACCTCGTTTTGCAGCAGTTCATTTTCAAGTTCTTTAAAGAAAGGAGACTTGTCATCCCGTAGTTCAGGTTCAAGCCAGTTTTCAGGATAAAAGAATATTTTCCTGTTTGCTTCCCAAATCCTGTAGTTTTTCATCCACTTCCATTGCGACCAGGCATTAGGCGATGAAGTATCTTCTTTTTCCTCCTGAACAACTTGTACAAACCTGTTTTCTAAATTCAGAAAACAACGCTGCACAAACAGTTGAACAGAGCTGATAGCCTGCTTTATCCTGGAAGTTAATTGACTGGAAGTCATTTCCACATCAATTAAAAAATATTTAAATAAAGAATTTGCATCTTCCCAGTAAAGAGGATTGGGAATTAATTTTCCGTTTACTTCAATCTCAGGCTCTTCAATCCGCTGAGAATTTTCCAGATGATAGGCAACGAGGGATGCCCGCTTCATTTCTCTGACAGCATCATTTAAAGGAGCAACTTTCTGGAGCCAGTTATCTTTTTCATATTTGGATTTAATGGCGTGCCTGGTTTGCTGCGCTGTTTCAATGTCATGATTCAAATCTGCTGTAATAACAGCCCAGTTGAACATAGTAAGGGCATCAACACCGGTTAGTTTCATTTGATAAATGCAGTCCATAATTCTATAATAAGTCTGCGGATCAGTATATCCCAAATTTCCTGTTGAATGCGGAATTTTTAATCCTGCATCAATATTTAAAACATCTGTTTTATTCCATTGTGTAAGTTTTACAAGCTCATCAATTATATCGGACTTTGTTGAACTCGGATTTTTTCCCAGGTTAAGAATACTTCTGATCGAAGCATCTTCCGGTTCCGGGAACCTGGAAGCCAACTGGTGGAAAAGGAAAAGATTATTCCA
>DAISZW010000015.1:21737-31367 GCA_036824595.1 Ignavibacteriaceae bacterium | reverse complement strand
TTGTCCGAGTAAATTGAAATGATATTCTCGCCGGGATTTAATCCTGCTTGTATTTCCCGGAGAGAATACTTCTTAGTAAATTTAAGATATTTTTCTGTTTCCGGATTCTGTTTAATCAAATCCTCTTTTAAGATTTTATAATCTGCTTTAATAGAATCCAGCAGAATCCCGTCATAGATTCCGGAAGAAATTGTCCATTCAGCTTCGTACAATTTATCAAGCAGGCTTTTGTTGTTTACCAAAGTCTCCAGCTTAATGTTATTTAAATTTCGCATCGTATTCCGGGAGCGCGAATTATCGATGAGCTCAAATGCTTCCTGATATCTCCCTCTTTTTAACAGATATTCCGCGTAATCTTCATAGATTTCCCGTTTCCCTGCAAAGTATGATATTTGAATCTGCCTTTCGTTAAAAAGAGGTGCAGATATTTCATCAATGGATTTTAGTGCGGATCTGTAATAAGATTCTGCGGCTTCGTCAAAATTATTTTTCTCGAACAGCTTAGCCAGCAAATAATTTGATTCTACAACTAGATCATACTCGGGGAGCTGTTCTGCAGTCTGCAGGGATTCTTTAAAATTTTTCTGTGCCTCGCTGAAAAGATTCGTTTCGGCGGCAATTTTCCCTTCCATTAAAACAGCATTTGCGAATAGATGATTAAAACGATTCCTTCCGGCAATAGTTTTAGCTTTCTGTAAAAATTCTTCCGCTTGATCGAATTCATCTTTTTTAAATGCCAATTTAGAAAGATCAATTAAACATTGAGCTTCCGTATACGGAATAGCAAATTTTTTTGCAAGGGACAAAGCCTGATCCAGATATATTTCAGATTTTTCGAGGCTATCCAGATTGTAGTATGAGATTCCTATTTTATGATAAATGTCTGAAGTTAAAAACGGATCATCGGATTGATCTGCATCTTTCTTTGCCGACTGAAAATATTTTAATGCAGTATTAAATCTGTCAAGGCTGTAGTTCAAAACGCCCATCCCGTAATCTATCTCGGCAGATAGAGCTAATTCTTTAATATTCGATGCAATTTCATGCGCTTCCTTATAGTATTTCAATGCTTTTGAATAGTTCGACAAATTAGAATAGCAGTCCGCCACACCTGTTAAGTTGAGCACCTGGGCTCTTTTATTTTCGGCTGCGTATTTAAGTCCTTCATCAAAATATTCCAGGGCTTTCTGGTAGCTGAACATATTTAAATAAATTTTCCCGAGATTCTGCGAAAGCAATGAAAGCCTGACTTTATTTCCGAGCAGTTTGTAAATCTCATAACTTTTTAAATAGTTTTTTTTCGCTTCCACAAGATCATTGGTGAAGGAGAAGGATACACCGAGTTCAGAGTAAGCAGATGCTTCTCCTTCAAAATCATTTATCCCGTCTGCAATTACGGCAGCTTCATAAAACTTTTTATGAGCGGAGCCGATATCACCTCTTAAATCATCCATTATACCCAGATTAACAAGAATTTTTACTTCCGGTTCCTTTAAATTTCTTTTCTTGGAATATTCGTATGCTTTTTTATAAAGCTCTTCCGCCTGCTTGTACTTCCCTGAAAGAAAAAATAAACTCCCCTCAGCCATCAATGAATTAGCAAAAAACCAATCATCTTTTTTCAGAATATCCTTTCCTTTTTTCAAGATTTCATGTGCTTTTACATAATCTCCAAAGTTTCTGGAGGCTGCCGAGTACTGCTGAATGATATCTGCACTTGTAGAATCAATGCTGTAAGCTTTTTCAAAATAGGATATTGCATCTTTATACTTTCCTTTATGCAGATTTATAAGCGCGTGGAGGTAATTTTTAAAAGGGGCAGTAGAAAATTTTCTGTTGACTTTTGATTCAAGGGCCGAAAGCTGATTACAGGCAGCTGCAGAAAAAGCCAGCTCATTATAGAAGGAATAAAAGCCGGGTCTTTTTTCCAGCGAGGTCAGTAATAATTCGTACATTTCCTTGAACTTCATTCTTTTTTTTAGAGTGAGTGAATGAATGAAGCTTTTGTAAATTCCCGTGGGGAGTGTATTTAGAAATTCCTCTTCATCGTCAAATTTTATTTTCGAATTAATAATATACTTCTGGTACTCAAAGCAGAGGCTGTTATTCCAGCCGGATTTTAGGATAGCTGTTCTTACAGAATCTATTTTAAGGCCGGAAGATTTATCGGATGATATTACTTTTGTATGCACCGAAAAGTTAAAAAAGAAAATTGCCGGCGGAATAAATAGGCAGGCTGCTAAAAGATAAGCCGTGTGTTTCAGCACAACTCACTCCAGTTCTCTCAATATTTCCTGGGCTTCATTCATTTTACTTCCTTTATTCAAAACTACTTTTTGAAAATATTCTTTAGCAAAAGGAAGATTGTCCAGCATAAGGTAAACTTTAGCGGAATAGAAATATGCATTCAAAGTGATATTGGGATATTTCCCGGATGTATTTTTTTCAACCGCAGTTTGAAAATTCAGCAGAGCCTCATTTGCCTTTGCTTTATTATAAGATGTGAATAATCCGAGATAATTTTTTTCTGCTTCTTTCATGTTTGATAAACCGATTATATAATAGGAATAGAATATGGTTTCATCATTGGGGTTTTGGCTTATGTCTTTTTTCAGGAGCTCGATTGCTCTGTCGTAATTATCCTCTTCAAGCGCATTAAGGCTTTCTTGAAAATAATTGGTTACCCGGCCCCTTGTTATATAGAACTCCGATTGATCTTTAAGGTCAGCGTAACTATAATAGTAGGGAGTTGAAAGATCGGAGACAATTATCAGCAGTAAACATATTACTGCTGCAGCCGCCAAGGAAGAAAACAAATATTTTGATTTCGGGAAAATCCGACTGATAGCTTTCTGAGGAGCTGACTCCTTAATTCCTCCCGATAAAAGAAATCCGTCAACTTCCGAATATTCTTCATTCAGTCTTTTAAACTCATTTAAACACTTCGGGCAGATTCTAAGATGCTCTTCAATTTTTGGTATAACCGCACCTCTAAAGTTTTTACTTTCCCTAATTTCATTCTTTAAAAGAACATACTCAGCCAGGTCTTCTTCCTCAATATGGGAGGAAGTTTTAACAATCCGTTCTATTTTCCGGTAAAAATCGTAATATTTTTTAGATTCTTCATCTTCCTGAAGAATTGTGTTTAACTTCAATTGTTCTTCGGGAGTCAATTTCTTTTTCTCAAGAAAACATAATAGTGTTTCAATATTTTTCATGCAGATTTGTCGTATTTGTGCTTAAATAGTAATCCTAATGCTGATTAAGTGACATTATCGGGAGTTATTATTATATTCTGCTTTTAAGTTCATCAATTGTCCTGTAAAACATTTTTTTAACGGCATCTTCAGTCTTATTCAGGTTTTCGGCTATTTCGGAAAATTTCAGTTCTTCCCAAAAACGCATTTTTAATATTTTCTGTTTTTCTTCGCTTAACGAATTTAGAATCAAAAGGATTTTATCAGCATCAACTTTATCACCGGGATTTAATTCTTTGTTTTCAATATAAAAGGCTTCATCAAGCTCGTACATCCGGCTTTGCGGAGATTTATTTTTTTTATACCAGTTAATGAAACTCAAGAACAGCACTCTCCGGAGCCAGAACTCAAGGTTTTCTATTTTTTGATACTGCTCGGCAAAAGTTAAATAAACATTATTTGTAAGATCGTCAACGTCGTCTTTATTTATAATTTTCCCCTGGCGGTGCTTCGAAAGGAAATAGCTGTAGGAAATGTTTCTTACATATCCGGAAAGGTTTTCAAAGGACCTGGAATCACCGCCGCGTGCAGATTGGAACAGCTCTTCCAGTTCCTTTTGCGTAAAATTAATATAGTTTAACTTCTGATAATCCAAGGTTAGTTGTCACTATTGAAAATTAAACGTCACTGATATTATAATTAATCTTCATTATATTAACAACAAATGCATAGGATAATCTTACTTAGCATACCTTGTATAATCTTCGGCAGTTTTATGCCTGCACAGCAGGGACTTCAACTATTTCCTGAAGAGATTGAATTTAAAAATAGATTTGACAGAATTGAAAATGTCTACTTAATAAATTCAGGAAATGATCCGGTTTTAATTGATACAATAACCTACAATCTTGATTATTATTTTATCAGGTTCAATACGCAATGGAATTACCCGCAGACGCTGATGCCGGGAGATACGGTTAAAATGGACTGTATCCTTGGAAGTTACGCCGTTATTACAAGCAGCGATACGGTTGATACTATGGCTATCTGGAATAATGAAGGAACCCCAATAGGTCAAATTAGGATTAAAATTGACTACTATGATGATGAATATCTTGAGGGAACTATTGAAGGCCAGGTAACCGATTCGGCCGGACCGGTGAACCTTGCAAGAGTTTATTTTTTATATTCCGGGAATTACATAATCCGCTCTGCATTGACAAATGAGAACGGCGAGTATTCGGTAAAACTTCCGCCCGGATATTATTTAGCTGCGGTGCAGAAGGATTCCTATTATGTTTCATTCTACAATAATCAGTTCGACCCGTTTGAAGCTAACAGAGTTTTTCTATTGAACGGCTCAACTCTGACTTTAAATTTCCAGATTAATAAAATGATTAACACAGGAATTTCTCTTTCAGGCACTGCAAGGGATTTACTCTCTAATTCTGTTTTAAGAAGAGGAACTATTGTTGCAAGAAGAGGGAGGCATACACCTAACAAAAATTCTATAAATAACAGCTTACCAGAAAATGTTTATGTCTCCTTTCTTAATTATAACGGAACTTACCGGATAAATAATATATTGAATTCCGGATTTTATTATATCCAGACTTTTTCCGATTACTATATTCCCGCTTATTACAATCAATCAGGAAGTTATCCTTCATTCTGGCAGCAGGCTGATTCGCTCTTTCTGGACGGTGAAGTTCAGAATATTAATTTCCTTTTACAAAGGGATTCGTCGGTCGGGAACGGGATGATATCCGGCAGAATTCTGAATGCACCCGGCGACGACACTCTTACCGATATTACTGTTCTTGCTCATTCCCTGGATCAGAACAGTATTTTTAATTATGCCTTCGGATGGGAAGACACTGCATATCAAATAAATAACCTTCCGTATGGCAGATACAGACTGATCGGGGAAAAAATCGGTTATGAAAGTGCCACAACCGAAGAAATATTGATTGATCCCGATAATCCTGCATATACCGATGTTGATCTTGTTTTCAGGCTTGCATCTGTAAATGAAAAACCGTTGATCCCGGATAAAGTGATGTTATATCAAAATTACCCGAATCCTTTTAATCCTTCTACAACTATTAGATTTTATCTGCCTGAAGCAATGGATTCAAAATTAATTATCACAAACATTTTAGGGGAAGAAGCAGCCCGCTTATTAGATGGATTTTTAGATAAAGGGGAACATGAAGCTGTATTTAATGCAAACGGTTTTAGTTCCGGCATATACTTCATTCAGTTAATCACATCCAAATCAATCCAAACAAAAAAGATTACTCTCATAAAATAAGTGCCTCCGACATTTTTGGGAGAAAAAAATGTTTATATTATCACAAATTTCCAAAAAATGTTAAAAATCGCAACACTTTTTCAAATCAAATAATTTATTCTGCATAAAGCCGTTGCCGACTACTTAATTAATAAAGGAGTTGAAAGAAGCAGGCTTGAAATAATTCCGTTGGGTGAATCGGAGCCGGTTGCAACGAATATTACACCTGAAGGAAGAGCAATGAACAGGAGAGTTGAAATAAATATTATTAGTGAATGAAAAATTATTTAAAAAGCGGACTCATTTTATATTGAGTCCGCTTTTAGTAAAAATAATCTTACATTATGATTATTCAGTATAAGCGATCCATGTACCCGCCACTCCGAAAAGCTTTGAATCTCCCCATGTTGTAATTTTAACGGTAAAACCGTCTCTTGAAATAGATACAGGTTCCACTGAATATCTTGTATTACTCCCTTTATCCGAATCAACCATCGTTACCGTAAGCAGGACTATAGGTTTAGCTTCGTAAGGTTTACTGAAAGCTATTTCAATTAAATAGGATCGTTCTCCCGAATTTTTATCAAGCGTATATCCCTTAGAAGTTGAATTTGCCGAATATTTTCCTGTTGTCATATTTGTTTGTGCTAAAGCAGCAGAAAACACCCCGGCAAAAAAAATTATGGAAACCGCAAAAATTAATTTCTTCATAGTTCTCTCACTTGTTGTTTTTAATTTTTAAACCGAATTAAAATAATAGGAATGTTCTTCTTTTGCAAACAAAAATAGACCGGACCAATGTCTATTTTTTAAAAGCCGCACTTCAATAATATTAAACTAAGGTTAAAAGATCAGCATCGGAGTATTTAGATTTATATCCCGCACCTCAAATTTGGCTAATAAATCAAATAGACTTAAATTTAAATCGGCATTAAAAAAATTTGGAGGGAGTGCAAAATGAAATTTTTTACAGGGGTGTTTTTGAGTTTTTATTTATTTCTCATTCTTCTCCCCTTAAATCAAATTTTCCCGCAGTCTCCGGGAGTGAAATATCATGCATTTTCCGGCACTCTCGTTCTGTCTGTCGAAGGAGCTTCAACTTTGGAATTGACCGATTATTATGGTGCTGCCTTTGATTATCTTGGTAAAGTTTCACTGGAATATTTTTTCCCGGCTTACTCAAGAAGCTCTTTCGGCTTACGCGCCTTTGGAGCTCAGGGATTTATTTCGGGTAATGATGCAGGCCTCTCCCCCGATCATTTTAGGACTGATTTAAGCACGGCCGGCGGAGGAATAGTTTATAACTTTTCAATTGACGATTGGGTATTTACTTACTTGTTTGCAGGCGCTTCGTATTTATGGTTTAATCCGAAAGGCGGAAACGGAAGCAAGCTTCCAAATAATTTAGCCGATAGATACGATAATCATGAATTAAATTACAACGGAGAGCTGGGCTTTAGATTTTTATTGACTGATGATCTAAGTTTCAATATAAACGGAGGAGTGCAGGTCAGTCCGAATGATTATCTCGATGATCAGCCGCTAGGAACAAGCAACGATGCATTCTTAATTCTTGGCGCTGGCTTTTCATTTGCATTCTTTGCAGAGAAAGATGTAGACGGCGATGGAGTATTTGATTCAAAAGATGTTTGTTCATCAACACCGCCGGGAGTAAAAGTTGATGAGTTCGGCTGCCCGATCGATAAAGACCGCGACGGCGTTCCCGATTATCTCGATCAATGCCCCGAAACCCCTTATAGGGTTTTGGTTGACAGCAAAGGGTGTCCTTTCGATGCAGATGGTGATAAAGTTCCCGATTATATTGATGTCTGCGACAATACTCCTGAAGGTGTATCCGTAGACGAATTAGGATGCCCGTATGATCTTGATAAGGACGGAATCCCTGATTACCAGGATAAATGTCCGAATACACCTGAAAATGTTCAGGTTGATAAGGACGGCTGCCCGGCTGATACCGATTTAGACGGTGTGCCCGATTACCGGGATGACTGCCCGGAAACGCCTGCCGGTGAGCAGGTAGATGAAAACGGCTGCCCGCCTGTGGTTGAAGTACAAGAAATGGTCTTAAGTTCAGGTGCAAATTTTGCCGTGGGAAGCTCTCAGCTTCTTCCGTCTGCATACCCGGAACTGGACAAGATGGTGAAAATAATGGGAGAAGAAAAAGGTTCCAGATGGAGAATTGAAGGACATACCGATGCATCGGGCTCGGCTGAAATTAATAAGAAGATTTCCAAGCAGAGAGCAGAGTCAGTGCTGAATTATTTCTTGTCAAAAGGAATAAGCAGAAGCAGATTTGAAGTAGTAGGACTTGGTGAGGATTATCCGGTTGCCGATAATTCAACTGAAGAAGGGAAAGCAAAAAATAGACGTGTCCTGATTATTAGAATTGATTAAGATATTTTAATATTTATTGAAGGAGAAAATTTTGCTTGTTTGTTGACAGGCATTTTGGCTACAGTTAAAAATCAGTTTGAATTTTAAAACTAATTAGATTCAAAAAAACGAGAGGATATTATGTTTGATAAAAATTATAAGTTTACTTGTGTGGACAGATTCCTCAAATATGTAAAATATGATACTCAATCCGACGATGAGTCAAAATCATTTCCCAGTACGGAAAAGCAGAAAATTCTTTCAAAAGATTTAGCCGATGAATTGAAAAAAATGAGAATTGAAGATGCTCATATGGATGAATACGGATATGTAATGGCAACTCTTCCATCCAACACAACTAAGAATGTGCCTCCAATCGGATTTATTTCGCACGTGGATACATCACCTGCTGTTTCAGGGAAAGATGTAAACCCTGTTATAAATAAAAATTATGGGGGCGGCGATATAAAGCTTAAAAATGGCAGTCAGGTTATTAAGGCAGATGAAAATCCCGATCTTGCAGGAATGATCGGCTATGATATTATTACAACCGACGGTATAACGCTTCTAGGCGCCGATAACAAAGCCGGTGTTGCTGAAATAATGGATGCGGTAAATTATTTGTTGACTCACCCTGAAATTAAACATGGTCCTATTAAAATATGTTTTACTCCGGATGAGGAGGTCGGAAGGGGGACTGAACAATTTAATGTAAAGAAATTCGGGGCAAAGTATGCCTACACGGTTGACGGGCAAACCCGCGGCGAAGTGGAATCCGAAACATTCAGTGCGGATGGAGTAACGATTAAGTTTCACGGTAAAAATATTCATCCCGGCTACGCTAAAGGAAAAATGATAAACGCAGTCAAAATAGCCGCTTCATTTTTAGAAAGCCTGCCGAAGGACCGTCTTTCGCCGGAAACAACTGAAAAACGGGAAGGTTATGTACACTGCACGTCGATTAATGGGAATGAAGAATTGGCCACTCTAAAATTTATTATACGAGATTTCCAAACACCGAAGCTAAAGGAGTATGAAGATTTTTTAAAAGAACTTGCTGAAAAAACCGTAGAAAAATTTCCGGGAGCAAAATTTGATTTTGAAGTCACCGAGCAGTACAGGAATATGAAAGAAATCCTTGATCAGCACCCGATGGTTGTTGATTATGCCGTTGAAGCAATGAAAAGACTCGATATCAAGCCGATAATGCATCCAATCAGAGGCGGGACAGACGGTGCGAGATTGTCCTTTATGGGATTGCCGACTCCGAATATCTTTGCTGGGGAACACAGCTTTCACTCAAAGCTTGAATGGGTTGCAATCCAGGATATGGAAATGGCCGTTCGGGTAATTGTTGAAATTTGTAAAGTATGGGAGGAGAAGAGTTAGGTTGTTGGTTGTGGGTAGTTGGTGGTTGGAGTAATAAATTTAATTTAAAACAATAAGACTTAGGGGAGGAAAAATGTCTAAAACCAGATTTGAAAATCTCAAAATTTATCAATTGTCTGAAGATTTAGCTGATTTAATTTGGAATATAGTTTTATCATGGGATTATTTTGCAAAGGATACACTAGGCAAGCAAATTGTAAATGCTTCTGACAGCATTGGGGCAAATATTGCAGAGGGTTCTGGTAAAGGAAGCCTTTTAGATTTTAAAAGATATTGCAAGATTTCGCGCGGCTCCTTATATGAAACTAAACATTTTTTAAGACGGGCTTATAAAAGAAAATTGTTAAAAGAAAAAGA
>DAISZW010000015.1:0-21637 GCA_036824595.1 Ignavibacteriaceae bacterium | reverse complement strand
TTAAGTGCGTATATAAAATATTTAGATAAGAAGAGATGAAAAAAAGATGAATTCCCAACATCCAACTTCCAACAACCAACAACCGACCACCCACTTCCAGCAACCAACAACCAAACCTGAATTGATGGCTCCTGCCGGAAACTGGACAATGCTCAATGCTGTCATAAAATCCGGGGCTGATGCTGTCTATTTTGGCGTGGATAAGCTCAATATGCGGATGAAGGCTACAAATTTTGGATTGGATGAGCTTACAAAGATTTCCGACCAATGCAGAAACCAAAATATTAAAACATACCTTACTCTCAATACAATTCTTTTTGAAGAAGAAATTGAAGAAGCCGGAGAAATAATTAAACAGGCGAAAAATTCCGGAATCGATCGGATAATATGCTGGGATCTGGCCGCTGCAAAATTATGCAGAGATAATCAAATGCCTTTTTGCATTTCCACTCAAGGATCAGTAGCAAATTCATTATCAGCTAATTTTTACAAGCAAATTGGCGCAGTCAGAGTCGTGCTGGCTCGTGAATGTTCACTCGAGGAGATTAAAAAAATAAGGACAAATACCGGTATTGAGATTGAAGTTTTCGTTCATGGTGCAATGTGTATCGCCATAAGCGGAAGATGCTTTATGAGTCATTATCTCTTTGATAAAAGCGCAAATAGAGGAGAATGCGTGCAGCCCTGCCGAAGGGAATACGAGGTCTATGATGGAATAATCGATAAATCATTGCTGGTGGGGGAAGATTATATCCTCTCACCGAAAGATTTATGTACGATTGAATTTTTAGATAAACTAATTGAAGCAGGTATTGACTCTTTTAAAATTGAAGGAAGGAAAAGAAGTCCGGAATATGCTGCCGAAACAGTTTCGGTTTACAGGCGCGGGATTGATAATTATTTCGAAAAAAAACTTACTCCTGAACTAAAGAAAAATTTATTGGAGGAATTGAAGGAAGTTTATAACCGGGGATTTTCTTCAGGATTTTATTTCGGCAAACCGGGGAGTGAAGACTACGCAAATGTTGAAGGAAGCAAAGCAAAGACAAGGAAAGAATATATTGGTAAAATTTTGAATTACTATAAAGTTCCCAAAGCAGGTTACATGCTGTTGGAATCGGGAAAACTTTCAGTCGGCGATGAAGTTTATATTATCGGTCCGACAACCGGAGTTATTAACTTTGAAATAAAAGAAATTATGAAAGAAGATTTAAATATCGGTGAGGCAGTTAAAGGAGATAAAATAACTTTCCCGTGCAAAGAATTAGTCCGGCCTCACGATGCAGTTTATTTGAAAGTAAATATCTTTAAGTGAAGTTCACCCATTTTAATTAAGAAAGTTCAAGTTCAGATTCTTACATTCGATCATAAGAGCAAAAGCTGAACTATTAAAAATATCGGCAGCAAAACAATCAGCGAGAATTTATACATGTAGCTGAAGAAATGCGGCATTTTAATGTCGTTCTCTTCCGCAACAGCTTTCACCATAAAATTAGGACCGTTTCCGATATATGTCATGCTTCCGAAGAAAACCGCACCCACGCAAATGGCTTTTAAAATTTCCTCCGGTATTCCTGCAACAATAATTCCGCTCTCCACTCCTAAACCCAAAGCCAGCGAGTAAAAAGTAACTGCAGTTGGAGTGTTATCTAAAAAGCTGCTCAGCATTCCTGTATAATAATAAAATTGATTCGGGAGAGTAACTCCTAATGCTTTTGCATTTTGTTCCAAGTAAAGAAGGCATGGAACCATTGTAATAAAAATTCCGAGAAATAAGTAAGCCACTTCTTTTATCGGTTCCCAGGTAAAGCTGTTTGAAACTCTTGTTAATTTCGGAGTAAAGATGATTGACAGGTAAGCCATTAGGAGAATTGCCGCTTCCCTGATAAACCTGTAGTAATGATTGGTTTTAATAAATCCGAGATACTGCTCATTTAAAAAAGCAACCGCAAGAACGACTCCGGCCAGCCAATAAAAGTTCTGCTTCCCTTCAATTTTAATAGGTTTAATTTGGGTGATATCTTTTATTATTGCGGCGGCAGGTTCCTTCCGGTGAAAATATGAATCGACAATAAAATAAATTAATAATAATAATCCGTTAGTTAGAAGCCATTCCAGCAATAAGCTGAAGAACCATGCAAACGGTGCTCCGCGGAGGTACATCATAAACAATGGGGGATCGCCGAGCGGAGTTAAAAGTCCCCCGCAGTTTGCAACAATCCCGATAAAAAACAGAATGGTATGAACTTTATATTCTCTTTCTTTGTTAGTCTGGATTACCGGTCTGATTAGAAGCATTGCCGCACCCGTAGTTCCGATAAAAGATGCAAGCACCGCACCTATTCCCAAATAAAGAGTGTTGATTGAAGGTTTTGCTTCAATATCGCCCATAAGATAAATCCCCCCTGTAATTGTAAATAGAGATCCTAATAAAATAATGAAAGGTATATAGTCGAATACCAATGTATCGTACAGTCTTTCATGCAGCCCGTTTAATAATAGATAGCACGCTGCAGGCAGACTAAGTAAAAGAGCGATGATTAATTTATTTTTATTCTTTTCCCAGAAGTGATTCCAGAATAAAGGAAAAACTGCAATTGTACCCAGCATTAGAATAAACGGCACCATACTTATTAAAGGTATATTGATTATTTCAGCCTCCATAAATCTTGCGGAAAATATTAAATAAGAAAAAGGTAAAATATTAAAATACCTGCTGCAGAAAAAGTTTATAAAGAATATTCCTCCGTTTCACGATGTAACATTTTAAAATTTTTTTTTAAATCTTCTTTAATAAGTATAGAATAATTCTTATGATTGATATAGATTAATCCCACAATAATAACTTAAAAGTGCTATGAAAATAATTTTACTTTTTCTTTCGGCCGTAATATTTTCCGTGAATGTCATGGCGCAAATAAACAGTGATCTTCCTCCGTTTCTTAAAAATGAACTGAAAGGAAAACCCTTAAAGATTCGCGCCGACAGCCTGCCTGCATCATCTGAAAATATTGACCTGGAAAATCTAAGGCACATAAATATTTCCGCAGTTTTTTTTGAAGCAAACGTTGCTGAAATGCGTGAAAGAGGAATAAACTGGCAGGCAATTTTATCCAAGCATGGTTTATTAATCGGTACGGATTTTAAATCTTTTTCCGAGGAAAAACAGGAACTGCCGCCGAATTTTAATTTGAGTGTCGATGCGGAAGGAGATATAGGAAAATTTTCAGGTTATGCAACTGCTTTAATTAATTTCTTCGAGTCTGAGAATCTTGGAGAAGTAATTGCAAAGCTTTCAATTACTGTTAGGGACAGGCATAAAGGAAGAATGCAGGTCGGCTCCGATTTTTCCATCAAGCAGCGGGATTTTGCCGGCAATGTAATGGACGAGTTCTTTCCTACGGGAACCATTATCGATGTAACGCCATACATTTTTGAGAAAGACAGCCTTCAGTGCGCACTCTTAAAGCTGAACATTGAAAAAAGTTTTCCGGTACCGGGTGTCATTTCAACCGAGGTGAGCAAAACATCTGCGGAAACAGAAATTATTCTTCTCGATGACGAAGAAGCAATAATCGGAGGCCTGCTTAATTTTGAGGAAATTAATAGCCGCGGAGGCATACCGGTTTTGAAAGATCTTCCGTGGTGGGTATTGGGATTGAGATATATAACCGGTTTCGATCAGAAAGTAATTACTAAAAGGGAGATAGTCCTGGTGATTAAGGTCGAGATAATTCCTACTTTGGAAGAACGGCTGGCAAAAAGGAAAAAAAATATTATTGAAGAGAAGATCAATGAGGATCTTGAAGATATTGATAGATATAAAATGCAGCAGCAGGAAGAGTGATCCGGAATTACGAATTGTGTTATCTAGATATTGTTAAATGAACGATGTATGAAAATAGGGGGAATGTCTGAACTTAATGCTGATGAAAATGAATAAAGCCAATAAAAAATTTCTATTTATTTTTTCCTTATTGATTCCTCTTTGGGGCTGTGAATTTAAAAATCCTTTGGAAACTAATGAGAACGCAAGGGACTCAACGGTGGCCTCATTTATTCAAAAATGGTATGACGGGCATACAGCAGCAGTTTCCATTACAAACGATAACGGTACGCCCAGCATGGAAACAGAAAAGGAAGTGCAGGATTTTTTGCTTTCCGAAAATATTAGAGTAGACTATGAGCTAGTTACAGAAAATTATCTACAGGATTCGGCAGCGTTAAATTTTCTGCTGCAGATAGTTAAAAATGGTTTCGGTTATTTCGGCCATGGACATAAGCATATAAATCATGATGCTTTATCCTATGATGAGTCTTATAACAGCTTTAAAACTTGTTATGAGACAATGAAACAGTTTGGATTAAAGCCGGTTGCATATGCTTACCCGGGGGGATGGGGTTATCACTTAAGAACCCGAACCGCATTAGCAGAAGCCGGATTCCTCTGCGGTAGAAAATTTGAACAGCTCGACCATAAAAATCCTTTTATTGTTCCGGATACTCTTTCAGAACCGAAAGATTGGTTTGCCCTGCCAACCCTTGTAATGCAGTCTTATAGATATGATGCATGCTATGCCTGTATTAATAATACTTCCGAACTAATTCCTTATCTTAATGAATGTTTGGAGAAAACCGCCTGGTTAATATTAACATATCACTCAATCGGATTTTATGATGGTTACGGTTTTTACGAGATAGAAGATTTTAAAACAGATATGCTTGCAGTAAAAGCACGTGATTTCTGGAATGTATCGATGAACCGGGCAGTTCTTTATTTAAAAGAAAAGAAGAATGCAGGACTTACAGTTAAATGGATAAAAAATAAATTTGACGATGTTGAAAAAATAATAATAAATCTCGATGACAATCTGCCGGATGATTATTTTGATCAGCCGCTCACTATTTCATTTGATATTCCGGGTAATTGGATTAATAGGGAGTTGAGTCTCTATATAAACGGAGATCCGGTTGATCATTTTTCTTTTAATTCTAGTAAAGCAAAAATATCAGTTATACCAACTGAAACCAGCTATGAATTGATGCTTAAAGATTAACTTCTGAATTCTTAAAATCTCAAAAAATTTTCACACCTGAATTTTGATAAACCTTCTCAAATCGATATTTTTAGCAATTATCTCTGAACCCGTTTTAATTAAAAAAAGAATATTCTATGAGATTCAGCAAATCATTTATACCTACTTTAAAAGAAGTTCCGTCTGAGGCGGCGATTGAAAGTCATATTCTGATGCTGCGTGCGGGAATGATCAGAATGGTTTCCGCAGGTATTTATTCTTTTCTGCCGCTCGGCTACAAAGTAGTAAGAAAAATCTGTGAAATTATCCGAAGGGAAATGGACGCAATAGGGGGACAGGAATTCCACCTCCCTGCTTTAAACCCGAAGGAAATATGGGAAGAGACTAATCGAGTTGAGGCCTTCGGCGATACCATGTTCCACATAAAAAACAGGGATTATGTTCTTGCTCCTACTCATGAAGAAATAATGACGTTCCATGCAAAGAATGTTTTAAAGTCGTATAAAGAACTACCGCAAATCTGGTATCAGATACAAACTAAGTTCAGGAATGAACCGAGACCGAGAAGCGGGATTATCCGCAGCAGACAGTTTTTAATGAAGGATGCTTATTCTTTCGATACTTCTTGGGAAAATCTTGACCAATCATATAAACTTCATGATGCAGCATACAGAAAAATATTTGACGGCTGCGATTTGAAATATTTTATTGTCGGAGCATCAAGCGGTGCAATGGGCGGAACCGGTTCCGAGGAGTTTATGGTTAAGTCAGATGCAGGTGAAGATACCGTTGCTTACTGCTCTCATTGCGGTTATGCTGCAAATGTTGAAATTGCCGCATCAAAAGCTGAAATTAAAAAAAGAGACAAAGATAGCAGCGAATTAAAAGAGATCCATACTCCGAATGTCAAATCAATCGATGAACTTTGTGCATTCCTCAAAATTCATGAAAGCCAGTGTGCAAAATCCAGGGTTTATATAAATAATAATGAACCGGTTCTTATATTAATGCTGGGAAATGATGAAGTGAATGAAACTAAGCTTCAAAAAGTGCTCGGGGTAAATATTAGACCGGGACATCCCGATGAATTAAAAAATTTTACAGGAGCAGACGCCGGTTCAATCGGGCCTGTAGGTTTTAAAGGCAAAATAATTGCCGACCTGCGTTTGAAAGATGCAAACAATATGTACAGCGGGGCTAATAAAAATGATTATCACATCGGCGGAATTGATCTTTTACGCGATGTGAAAAATATTGAGTATTTCGACTTGCGGAGTGTCCAGGCCGGCGAGCAGTGTGTTGTGTGCGGGAACAAACTGGAAGTATTTACGGCGATTGAACTCGGACATATTTTCAAGCTCGGTACAAAATATACAGAAGCTCTGGGAGCAAATTATCTGGATGAAAATGGAGAAGCGCATCCAATCATTATGGGAAGCTACGGGATCGGTGTAGATAGAATTCTTGCATGCTACCTGGAACAGCATCATGATGAAAATGGAATTGTATGGGAAAATATCCTTGCGCCTTTCCATGTTCATTTAATCGGACTAAATATGAGGAAAAAAGAAGTTGCCGATGCAGCAGAAAATATTTATAACAATCTGAATATTGAAGGGATTGAAGTATTGTTTGATGACAGGCCGGATGCACAAGCCGGATTCAAATTTAACGATGCCGATCTGCTGGGAATGCCTCTGCAGGTGATAGTCGGCGAAAAAAAATTAAAAGAAAATAAAGTTGAAATAAAAGTAAGAAAAACAGGAAAACGCGAAGACATTAAACAAAATGAATTGATAGAAAAAATAAAAAAACTTCTTTCTCTGTGATTCTCTGTCTGTCCGTTTCTCCGCGGTAAAAATTTTTTGCCGTAAGTGAAATCCTTTCAAAAATTTAATAAACCCTCAGGAAACTGATAATCCAATTCTTTTTATTATGCAAAATTTGTAAAGCAAATAATTTTCTAAAGCAAATAATCCGGCATATCCTTTGGACTAAAAAAATAATTTCTGCTCCGTAATCAGAATTGGGGAATTAAAGAGGAGTTTTCTGAACGGGGGGAGCGGAGCAGATGTTTTTTTACATAAAAGAAAATTTTTTATGAGGTAATTATGCCGGGTGCATCTCCCTTCATGAAGTACAGCAGTCCTGCCGCTATTAAGATTAATGAAGAATTCAACTTGAAGGCAGGCGAGCAAATCTACTTCCAAGAAGAGGATTTAAGGATCAGCTTTATTTCTGTAATTACCGATACAAGGACAAGCATCGGAATGAATTCTGTTTTAAACGGAAATGCAGAAGTACTTTTTATTTTATCTCATGAAGGTGATGAAATTGAAGCCTGCTTAAACACAAATAACGAACCAAAATCTTTTGTCATAAAAAATTTTCAGATCATTTTTAAAAATCTTGCACCATATCCTGCCGACAGCAGGATAATTTTTCACAGCCGATATACTGCAACTTTGGTAGTAAAAAGAAATTCAAGAAAAATTTTTTCATGAAAAGAAAAGGGATTTCGATCAATTGCTGAAATAAGAATTTAATAATGAATATAAATTTTACATTCTTGATTGTATCTATACTTTTTCTGTCATTTTCTTCATGCAAGGAAGAACCTACGGCTCCTGATAATTCCGAAAGACTTCTTGGCGCATGGGTTTTTGAAGGATATGAGAATGAAAACTCCGGCGATGGAGATATTACCGTTCTGCAAAGATCATCCGGGCTTGATTCAAGTAATTATGGTTTTATCTTTTATACAGAAGGCAGACTTCTTGAAAGGAAAAATGCAGGCTGGTGCGGTACTCCGCCGATATCTTATGCAAATTTTTCCGGAACTTGGGAATTCCAATCCGATTCTCTCATTAAAATAAATGTCGGATATTGGGGCGGAATGACGGATTATGCTTTAAAAATTGTTTTTCTTAATAGATTTGAACTGAAGGTGAAATATCTATATCCTCTATAAGAATTTGAAAGGGGATTATTATGAAAATATTATTACATCTGTTTACGGCAATTGCCGTTTTTTTATTCTTGTCGTGTAAGGAAAAAGTAACAAATCCTGAAAATGAAGCCCCGAGCTTCTCGTATATATCAAGCAAGTGTCTGAGTTTTGATCTTGAGAAACAATCCTTCCCTACGGATTCTTCATTTACCTATTCTTTTAAAGATAGTCTGCTTATTGATTTTTCCGTTGAAGGGAACTGCTGTCCCGATTCAAACCGGTTTATTGTTTCCCAAAATATTAGTAACGACACCATTTATATTTCTGTTCAGGATACTGCTCTAAATCTTTGTCATTGCATCTGTCCGTATCAAATTCATGCTGGATTTTCAAATCTGAATGAAGATCATTACGTGGTTTATTGTAAATTGAACAATGCAGGTGACGATCCGATCCACCTTGTCGATGTATATAGATCACCCGGAATGATTCGTAAGTATTCCCGGCAGTAAATTTGAAAAGAAAAAGGGAACTTCAATGAAAAAAATAGTTTTTAATTCGCTCTTTATTATCTCTTTAGTTTCTTTTTTATTTGCCGGACTTTACTGCGATACAGTAGAAAATGGAACTGAAGAAGAGGTTGACATAAGCCATTTTACGGTTGAAAATTTTCCGAGGATAGACGGTTCAACATCTAACCGGCCGATGATGGTGGTGGTTGCATGTGAAATATTCGGTTTGTCATATAAATGGTTTGATGCATTTGACGGCACAATGCAGCCCTGGCCCGAAGATAATCCGGCAAAAACTAATGAAGTAGAATTTGTAAGAAACATTTACTTTTACAAAACAATAAGGGCATACAACAGATTAATATATGACAGCACCGATGTAATTCTTGTTGCTAATGAACCTTCTGAAGACGAGATCCAACTGGCAAACGGTCTGGGGATTAATCTTATTACAGCTCCCATTGCACTGGATGGTCTTGTTTTTATGATTAATTCAAAAAATCCTGTTCAAAATCTAACCTCTGACCAAATTGTCGACATATTTACAGGAAGCATCACGAACTGGAATGAGGTCGGAGGAAATTACACGCCGATAAATGCGTACATCCGGAATCAAAATTCCGGCAGCCAGGAATTGATGGAAAAAATAGTAATGCAGGGAAAGACAATGATTCAAGGTGAACCAATACTTTCAATGATGGGACTTTTGCAGCAGCTTTCCTTTGATGAAGACGGGATCGGCTACACCGTTTATTTCTATAGTGCTACAATGGTTCCTATGGAGGGAATAAAAAGAATAACCATAAACGGTGTCGATGCTAGTCCCGGAACTATTGCCACAGGGCAGTATAAATACTGTTCCCCGGTTTATGCGGTTATCAGATCTAATCTGGATAAAAGCTCAAATGCTTACCTATTTTGGAAATGGCTGCAAACCGGTGCAGGACAATCGGCAATTGCTAAAAGCGGGTATGTGGCTTATACAAAATAAACTGAGATTGATTGATGTAAAAGGAGATATTTAATGAAAACAATTCTTCTCTTAATCATTGCAATTTTATTAATATTGATCGGCTGTTCTTCAATAAATTCACCGGATGAGAATCCCGGATGGATTAATGCTTTAATTGAAAAATTTCAAAGTGAGCCTGTGGGAAATCCGCCGCAATCTATCTGGAGATTTGAGTATAACGGAGAAACTGTATATTATGTACCTGCACAGTGCTGCGATCAATTCAGCTCTTTATACAACTCCGATGGAAAATATATCTGTGCACCGGATGGGGGAATTTCGGGAGGGGGTGACCGAAGATGCCCTGATTTTTTTAAAAATTCTAGAAATAAAACACTTATTTGGCATGATACTAGAAAAAGATAATGAGCTGTGAGAGGCATTAGATGTGCAAGAAGCTAATTTTAATACTATTTTTCAGCGGGATTTTTTTTGCCGGTTGTGATGAAAATATATTGGATCCGGAGTATGGAACCGGTGATGATTACGATATTTACAGAGAAGTTTTGGTTAACAGATTCTCTGAATCAGAATATTTCGTAATGCTGGATGATTCGACGCATGGAGAGCGGTTTGACAGCTTGTATCTTCAGCATATTTATGAGCAAATACCAGGATTGTCTGAAGAAGCGATGATGGATTATATTAAAAAAAATAATGAACGAATAAAACTTAAAAATATTCCAGGCTTTGATCGCTATGTTTTTAGGAGTGAATATAAAGAAACTGAAGGAAATAAAGTAAGTATGTGGTTTTCAAGAATTGGTTTTGATATTACTAAATCTCAGGCAGTTGTCACCGTTGGAGAAATTTACGCACCTTTAGCCGGTGGAGGATATTTGGTTTTTCTAAAGAAATCAGGCGCTCATTGGCGGATTGAAAAGATTTTAGGCACATGGATATCATAAACTGTTTAATATTTACTCGCTGTTTTCTTTTATTTAATTTGAAATGATAAAACAACGCATAAAATGAAATCAAAGTTTCGGCTATATTATAAAACAAGAATAATTTTGACATTCAGCTCTATAGCAATGATCATTGTAGTGGTTATGTCGTACATCGGATATTTTTTTGTAAGGAATATTTATATATCACAGCTGAGCGAGCAGGCAAATATTGTTTCAGAAATGATTTCAAAACAGATTGATAAAAGTCACCTGGAAGTTTTGGAATTAGGCTTCCCGACTTCATCGGTAAAGGCCTACTTTAATGAACTATTTAGAAAAAATATTAGCCCTGCTCTGCATTCCGAAATCTTTATCTTTGATGAAAATTTTATGGTGATCGTTCACTCCGATCCCGGTTTTAAACAAGGAGAAAATGAATCAAAACTTCTTTTGAATCAGTCTGAAATCAAATCTCTTGAGATCAATTCAGCGATTTCTTCCCTTCCATTTAAAGGCGATGATACAAATTGGTATCTGTGGGGATTTTTCCGTTTAAGCGGAACGCTGTGGCTTGCCGTTAGAGAGAGTGCGGTCCAGTTTAAAAAGCTGGACGAATTGTCAAATATTTTTATCATGATCGGTTTATCCGGGATTCTGTTAACAGCTGCAGTTAGCTGGTTTGCCGCAAATAAAGTAACCAAACCACTTCAGAAGTTAATAGAGTTCAGCAGCGAAATAGGAAAGGGAAATTTTTCCGCCCAGGCTCCTGAAAATCTTTACGGTGAGATTAAGCTGCTGTCGGATTCGATGGATGAAATGAAAAAAGATCTTGCACAAAATCAGCAGGAAAAAGAGAAACTGCTTGCACAAATTGCACATGAAATACGAAATCCTCTAGGAGGCATTGAGCTGCTGGCAAATCTCTCCAAGGAAAATTTGGAATTTGCCGACGCAGAATTAAAGCCGGAACCGGATGCATCTGTAATTAAAAAGAATAAAGATTATCTGGATAAAATACTGAAGGAGGTGCACGCATTAAAATTGCTCATTACTTCCTATTTAAATTACAGCAGGCCTAATCCTGCAAATCCGGTTCGGGTTGATCTGCCCAAGCTGTTATCTGAAATCGAGAATGTTTTTAAAGCTTCTTTATTGAAGAAGGATATAAAATTGGATTTTGATATTCATCTAAATAAATTATGGTTTGATGAAAATCATCTGAAGCAGATTCTTATAAATCTTGTTGCAAACAGCCTGGAATCCTTTCCTGCAAAATTAAACTCAAAGGTAAAAGGAAATATTATAATTACCTCAAGAGAGGAAAAGGGGCAGGAATTAATTTCGGTAGCGGACAACGGCCCCGGAATTACCGAAGAAAATTTAAAATCTATTTTTAATCCTTTTTTTACAACAAAGAAAAACGGTACGGGTTTGGGACTTGCAATCAGCAGGAAACTCTGCCAGGAAAATAATGCTGATCTGGTCTGTGCGAAGGAGACGGAAAATAGTTTTCAAACATCATTTACTATAATAAAAAGTGCTGGCGGAGAGATGAACGATTAGTATGAAACTTGGAAGAATTATTGTCGTTGAGGATAACGATACAATGAGGCTTGGCATTGAAGAGAGCCTTCGGCATGAAGGGTATCTAGTAAAGTCATTTGAAAACGGAATTGATGCATTGAAGGATATTCAATTCGATTCCGCCTCTCTTGCTATAATAGATCTAAAAATGGACCCGATGAACGGGATTGAAGTTCTTCAGAAAATAAAAGAGATAAATCCCAAAACCGAAGTCCTAATGATTTCGGCTTACGGTACGGTGGACGATGCTGTTAAAGCTATGCATCTCGGAGCGGTTGATTTCCTTACAAAACCGTTCTCGCCGGATGAGCTTAGAATAAGAGTTAAAAAAATCTGGCAGAAAATTCAAAATGAAAAGAAGCTTGAAGACCTGATCGAGCAGAACAAAATTTTAAATGATGAGCTGTATACAGGGTATGATGAAATCATCGGCAATTCACAGGCAATTAAAAAAGTTTTTTCTTTAATCGAGCAGGTTGCTGATAAAGATACTACGGTCTTAATTCATGGAGAAAGCGGCACCGGAAAGGAGCTGATTGCCAGGGCTATTCACCGTAAAAGTAAACGATCCGAACATCCCTTTATAAAAATTAATTGCGGCGCATTAAACGACAATCTCCTTGAGAGCGAGCTCTTCGGTCATGAAAAAGGATCTTTCACCGGCGCAATAAGGCAGAAGAAAGGGAGATTTGAGCTTGCGGATAAAGGAACACTTTTCCTGGATGAAATAGGAGATATTTCACCGGCAATGCAGGTAAAGCTGCTTCGGGTTCTTCAGGAAGGAGAATTTGAAAGAGTCGGCGGTGAAGTTACGCTGAAATCGGATGTAAGAATAATTGCGGCGACAAATAAAGATCTTCAGAAGCTAATCCTCGAGGGACATTTCAGGGAAGATCTTTTCTACAGGCTGAGCGTTATACCGATAAATCTTCCTTCGCTTAGGGAAAGAAAAGAAGATATCATCCAGCTTATAAATTATTTTATAAAGAGACTAGCGCAGAAGAACAACTGCGAAGTGAAAGAAATATCGGGAGAAGGCCTTGAAATGCTGATGGATTACCCGTGGCCCGGAAATATAAGGGAGCTGGAAAACCTGAGTGAAAGGTTATTCGTGATTTCCTCGGATAAAGTAATTGATCCTTCTTTGATAGCCAGTCATTTAAGCAGCTCAATCTCTTTCAATTCCGGTTATGAAAATCTTCCCCTTGAAGAAGCTGTTTATGCTTTTGAGAAAAATTTAATTGTAAACGCAATGAAAAAAGCAAACGGAATAAAAAACCGTGCTGCAAAAATTCTGGGTATAAGCACAAGCGTGTTATATTATAAATTAGAAAAGTACAGGCTGATATGAAACGGTATTATTATAAAATAGCAGTTTTATTCTTTTTTAATTTTGTTTACCTCAATTCACAGTCCTTAACTGAACTTGAGATAAAGTACGAGCGGCTTGAAAAAGAATATTTAAAAGAAAATGCCGCGGTTGATTCTTTAGGAACACTCATACTAGGAAGAGCTGCATTGATCGATAGTGAAAAGAAGAAGAGCAATCCTGATGAAGACAAAATAATTGAACTTATGTCGGGTTCTGCAACTCTATCGAACAACCTCGAAAGACATACGAAAAGAGCGAATAAGCTTGAAGAAAATATAGAGCAGATAAAGCAGCAGCTTTATAAAAATTATTCCGTAATAATTGATTCTCTTAAAGCTCTTATAAGTTCCGGGAAAGAAAATGCTAATATAAATTCGATGATATTTTTCTACACAGAAAAAAGGTTGCTGGTTTCCCCGAAGATTCCGATGCTTTCTTTCAATCCTCAAAAGGTGCTAAAGATCGATCTGAAAAAATTAAAAGAGCCGGGAGAAAAAACACTTTTCAGGGAATATTTAAATAACGCTCTTTCAGAAGTTAATACATTATTAGCGAGTGTCGAAAGCGAGAGCAAAGAAATCGGCCAGATAGTAGACCTGGAAAAAAAGACCAAACGATTTTTAGAGGATACCGAGTTCGAAAGCGGGATGATACCCAGAAGCATTTCTAGGGAAACCGGAGGAGCTCCGGAGGACAATACAGGTTTAGATTTTTTGGGACCTGAAAGTAGATCGAATGATAGCAACGTTAAGGCTTATAACTCGTTGTTGAACCAGCTGAATACCGGGAATATTCAGACACCCGACTTAAGCTGGAAGCGTCCGATGAATGAAATGGAAAAAAGTATCGACATGAAAGAATATCAAAAATTGCTTAAGGAGGTGAAATTAAGGCTGCAGGAACTTAAATTAGTTCTTGCAAATAAAATTGATATTCAATAATGATCTTTAAATCCGATCCGCTTATTTTTTTACTATGTATCTTCTTATACCCGCATTTTTCCCTCCCGCAGCTTGGCCTTAGAATCAACGGGGAATTCGGCTACTATAAATCCACAGGCGAAGAATCTTTTAAACAAGACGATGTTTTAACAAGACTCGATGGTTCAGCTAAGTATAACTATGAAGATGAAAAGAGGAACGCATCTCTGCAATTAAGGGGGAGGCCTGAATTCTACAGGTTTAAAAATTCGATTGCTTCCGTAAAGATAAAAGCAGAAGGGAATTTTTCACAGGATGAAGAAAATTTAATCTGGGGTGCTAATCTGTCGCAGCAAAAAAATATTTTTAACGGAAGAGGTCTGAAGATTGATTACGATATTTTACTTGCTTCAGCACAGACCCAATGGTTTATCGAAGATGAAAATTCTTTCCAGGCAAATTTCGGGTATGCATTTCAAAATATAAATAATGGAGGGAATTATAAATTAGATCTGTTTTTTTTCGATCTGTTATTATTGAATTCAGCAGACAGGTACTTTAAATACGGCTACGGAATATATGTGGAAAGATTTCTGATAAATAATGTATTAAACGTAATAAAAGAGGGGCTCAATTCAGAGATCAAGTTAATGAGCAACGGGTGGAGATACGGTCCCGAATTAAGCTTGAGTTTTTTAAGAAGTTTAATTATTACTGCTGATTACCGTTTTCTAATACATGAATCGAAATTCACTAAAAATCTTTCATATGAACATTGGATAAGATTTGTAGCGGGAACAATTTTTTTAAACGATTGGTCGGTTTTTGTTTTAGCGGATTATTATACCAGGAAATTCAGGCTGTCCGGCAGTTCAATTGATTCTATTAATCCCCTTTATACTCCGTTAAATCTTGAAAACCGCGTTTATCTTAAACTTTCAAATACAGTAACACAGAATTTTGAAGTTTATTCAAAAATGGGATACTTTAAAGATAACTTATATGAAAATGAACTCTCGATAGAAGGATGGAATCTGCTCCTTGGAGTTGAATTCAATTGGGAATAGGAAATATTTCAAATGTAAGTTCAAGTTTAAATGTAAGTTCAAGTTTAAATGTAAGTTCAAGTTCAAATGTAGTTCATTTCAAGTTCAAGCCTGCCGCTGAAGAAAACACGAAGGCAGATTCAAGCTCAAACTAGAATACCAAGTAATTTTACAACAATAAACCATAAGCCAGCAACAACAAACGAATTTATTCAGGTTTCCCTCTCATTGAATCCCAAATCATATAGCTGCAGAGGATCAAATACATTATAAGGGCTATGAGTTCCGCGGAATGCGATTCAAACCATTCTGCATTTACCCAGTTGAACCCGGAATAACGCAGTATAGCGCTGATTACTCCCATTAGTGCTCCGCCTGCAATAAATCCTGAAGCAATTAAAGTTCCTCTTTCTCTTCTAGCATTATTTACTTTTTCATCTTTGCTTCTTGTTGAAACAAAATAAGCGATCAATCCTCCGACCAAAAGGGGAGTGTTTAATTCCATCGGTATATACATTCCAAGTGCAAACGGGAGTGCAGGCACTTTCAACATTGTTAAAACCAGTGCAATGAAAGCACCGGCAGCATAGAGCATCCACGGCGCCGGCTGCTGCGCCATTAAAGGCTGTATAACTGCTGCCATTGCATTTGCCTGGGGAGCCACAAGCGCACCTTCTCCTGTAAATCCATAGGTTTCATTTAATATTAGAATTACATATCCTACCGTTGCAGCAGACACAAGTGTACCTAAAAATTTCCAGCTCTCCTGCTTATATGGAGAGGAACCGAGCCAGTAGCCTATTTTCAAATCAGTAATGAAGCCGCCGGCCATTGAAAGTGCTGTACATACAACTCCTCCAATTAATAAAGCTGCAACCATTCCCTCATTTCCGCTTAATCCAACAGAAACCAGTACAATAGAGGAAAGAATCAAAGTCATTAAAGTCATGCCTGAAACAGGGTTTGTTCCGACAATCGCTATCGCCGTAGCGGCAACAGTGGTAAAGAGGAATGAAATAATTAAAACAATTGAAATGCCTGCAATTGCATGGGTTAAATTATTAACAACACCAAGCTGGAAGAACAAAAATAAAAGTATGGCGGCAGTCAGCAGCCCGAAAACTATAAAGCTCATTGGAAGGTCTTTTTGAGTTCTGACCTGATCTTCGGCAGCTTTCTTCTTTCCGAATATTTCCTTCCCGGCTAAAGAAACTGCGGAAGAGATTATTTTAGACGATCTGATAATTCCGATTATTCCCGCCATTGCAATTCCGCCTATTCCAATATGCCGCACATAATTCCTGAAGATTTCTTCAGCGGACATATCCTTTATAAGCTGAGAAACATTTGCCCCGAGAGGGGAGGACAATCCTTCACCGATAAAAGCAACAATTGGTATAAAAACATACCATGAAACAAATGATCCGGCACAGATTATAGAGGAGTATTTTAATCCTATTATGTATCCCAACCCTGTAATTGCCGATACCACATTTATCCGGAACACTATCTTTGCCTGATCAGCAAGTGCTTCACCGAGCGCAAATACGCGGGTTGTAAAAACCTCGCTCCACCATCCGAAAGCAGCGATGATAAAATCAAAAATGCCCCCTACTAAACCGCTTATTACTAAAACAACTGCCTGTTTCCCTCCTTTTTCTCCTGCAATTAATACCTCGGTTGTAGCAGTCGCTTCAGGGAAGGGAAATTTCCCGTGCATATCTTTAACAAAATATTTCCTGAAAGGGATTAAAAATAAAATTCCAAGAATTCCGCCGAAGAGGGAGGCTAAAAAGATTTTATAGAATTCAACATGCAGGTTTAAGATGTACAATGCAGGAATAGTAAATATCGCGCCGGCTACAATTAATCCGGAGTTGGAGCCGATAGATTGAATAATTACGTTCTCACCTAATGCATTCTTCCTTCCTGAAGCTGCGGCAAGTCCAACGGCGATTATTGCTATCGGAATTGCTGCCTCAAAAACCTGCCCGATTTTCAATCCGAGGTATGCTGCCGCAGCAGAAAAGAGGACAGCCATTAATACTCCCCATCCAACCGAATAAAAGCTTATTTCACTGGGAGCTTTATCAGCGGGCATTACGGGAACATATTCTTCGCCGGGCTTCAATTCTTTATAAGCGTTTGACGGCAAACCAGCCAGGTTTTTATCTTCTTGAGGTTGATGCATGGTTGTTTCCTGTTTTGTAGATGAATTTTTGATTATAGGATAAGTTAAAGAAGCAGTTTAAAACAATATTAATGAGATGATAGCTGGAAGAAAATAATATTTTATACTCGCGTCTTATTGAATTCACCGAGCCACTATTATATTATTGTTAATCCAAAATTAAATACTTTTTTTCACAGATTACAAACCTTGCCGTGTAATACTCTTATTATTTTCATCTACCAGATATAATCTATTGTCTTCTACTAAATACATCATGGGCGCAATTTGAATTTTCGGGTAACGGAGGCGCAGGCGTTTTGTTTCGCTTAAAATAAAATCTGTTTCATTTCCGATTTCAAACATCGGTGCAAAATGCATGAAATGCTCTTCTGCCCGTTCTCTTATCCATCCGGCCTGTTCAACCAGGCCATTAATAAACTGATCCCTGCGGGAGTAAAGATTAACCATCCCGCAGTTGTTATGCCCGATAAGAGCAATGTGCCGGACTTTCCCGATTGCAACTGCATATGAAACTTTGAATTCACTGTACCTGAGGTTAGCACCCCCGGTTCTGATAATGAAAGCAAAATTATCAGGTATGCGCAGATGTTTCCTGCTATCCATGCACATGCCGATGAGAATGCATGCCTGCGTATATACTTCAGGATCCTTGTTAAGGTTATGATATTCCAAGAGCTGCCCGATAGGGGTATTGCAGTATTTGGAAGGAATATCTTCCTTTGAGTTTATTGTTAATAATATGTTCATACTGCTCACATTTTAACGAGTAAATTAAATTTAGTTCTTTTTGGATGGAGAGAATTAATTTTAGTTATATTAAGTTAATTTTGATAAGATAAAAAAATATTTTTGAAAATGTTTTGACAGGTCATCAAAATGGAAGATAAATGGTATATAAAACAAATTGGAAATGAAGATTTCATTTATCACTGTTTTACCTTTAGTCCGGAAATTCAAGAGCACACTTTCCTCGGAAAAGAATTTACCGGAATGGATCAGGTAAATGAATCAAAAGATTTAAGGATGTTTGAAAGAGTTGCCGATGCGGGTCCCGATGGATTTATGCCTCAACTAGTTGATGAAATCAAGCTGCTTATGGGCGAAGGGAACTATAAATATGACGGTTACGAAATAGGTGAAGACGAATTTTCATTATATTTTTTTATAAAAAAGAAATTGTATAAATCCATACTCAAAAAATTCGGGCAGTTGTGTGAATACCATGAATTTAGGAATTTAGTTTATTGGGAAGAAAAAGAATAGGTAAGCCTATCCTGAATTCCTAATCCTTTTATTCTTTCTCTTATCAACACTTAAAGTGTGGAAATACTTAAAGTAATCTTGTTATAGCGGTAAAAAAATTAAATTTAAAAATTACCCGTGACAAATAAAGTTTTATATTTAGTCTCAACTCCAATCGGCAATTATGATGATATAACACTGCGCGCTTTGAAAGTTCTGAAGGAAGCGGATTTTATAATCTGCGAAGAATTCAAAGAGGCGGGAAGACTTCTTTCTCATTACCAGGTGGAAAAGGAACTTGTAAGTTTAAATGAACATAATGAAGAAGAAGCTGCCGGTGAAATTCTCCTGAAGCTTTCGGAAGGAAAATCGGCGGCACTAATTTCCGATGCGGGCACTCCATTGTTTTCCGATCCCGGTCATCTTCTTGTTCAGCTCTGCATTCAGAATAAAATAGATGTAATTCCTGTGCCCGGCGCAAATTCATTACTCCCTGCGCTGATCGGTTCAGGATTAAATTTCGGAAAATTTTATTATTACGGCTGGCTTTCGCCGAAGAAAGAGGAAAGAAGGAAGGAATTGTTAAGATTAAAAGGGATAAAAGAAGTAATTGTTATTCTGGATACACCGTACCGGTTAAAGAGTCTGCTTGAAGATGTTGTTAAAATTTTGGGAAAGAATCTGAACATAGTCTTGGCTTTCGATCTGACCATGAAAACAGAGAAATTCTTTAGGGGGACTTCAGGAGAGGTTCTTAAAGAAGCTGAGAAAAGAAATCTAAAAGGGGAATTTGTGGTTATTATCGATAATAAGCGGAAAGAGTTTCACGCAAAGGGCGCAAAGTTCTAAAACGCAAAGAACGCAAAGTTTTAAAAGCGGAGGGGAAAATGGATGAAAATGAAATTTCTTCCAGGGTAATCGGGGCAGCAATTGAACTCCACAAGCAGCTTGGACCGGGATTATTGGAATCGGTTTATGAAAGATCTCTTGCATATGAATTAAATAATTCCGGTTTATATATTAAAACCCAGGTCCCTGTTCCTTTTATTTATAAAGAAATTGACATGGATGTGGGTTTTAAAATAGATATCCTTGTTGAAGATAAAGTAATTATAGAGCTTAAATCTATCGAAGCATTGGCTCCGGTTCATTTTGCACAGGTATTAACCTATTTAAAAATTACAAATTTAAAATTGGGTCTTTTGATCAATTTTAATGTAAAATTATTAAAAGAAGGAATTCACAGGATAGTAAATAATTTATAATCTTTGCGGGCTTTGCGTCTTCTCTGCGACCTTTGCGTGAACCAGGGGAACTATCCTTTCACAATCAGCGCTACATTTTCAATATGAAAAGTATGGGGAAACATATCCACTGGTCTTATCTTTATCAATTTATATCCTGCTTCTGCAAATAATTTAATGTCCCTTACCTGTGTTGCCGGATTGCAGCTTACATAGATTATCTTTTCAGGATTCAATTTAATTACATCCTCAACAGTGGTTTTATGCATACCGCTCCGCGGAGGATCAAGAATAACTACGTTAGGTTTCGGGATTTTTTTCAATTCAACTTTAGATAAAAAAGATCTGTAAAGATCTGCAGTAATAAAATGCACATTATTTATTTCATTGAGCTTCTTATTCTCTTCCGCATCCTTAACTGCGGATTCCACATTTTCAAATCCGTAGATTTCTTTTGCGTATCCGGAAATAAAAATAGAAATTGTGCCTGCGCCGGAATATAGATCGTAAACAATTTCGTTACCGGATAATTCTGCAAATTGAAGGGCAGTTTCGTAAAGCTTTTCTGCCTGCAATGTGTTTGTCTGGAAGAATGAATTTGCGCTTATCCTGAATTTGTAACTCCCAATGCAGTCGTAAATATACCCGCTGCCGGAATACACCTTCTCAAAATCGCCGACAGCAGTTGAAGCTTTCTTCAAATTAATATTGTTAACAACTGTAGTTATTCCGGGAAATTTCTTTAAAAGATTGTGCGTGTATTCCTTCATCAGAGAAGGATTATCTTCCGAAGTAACTAAGTTTACCATAAAATCATTAGTATGGAATGATTTTCTGATAACAAGATTTCTTAAATATCCTTCATGTGTTCTGATTGAATAAACTGAAGATTTCTTATCCTTAAAAAAAATCCGGGTAAAGTTTAAAATATCATTGCTTAGTTCAGATTGGAGAAAGCATTCATCAATATCAAGAACCTTATCGTAAATATTCGGGACATGCAAGCCTAAAGCAATTTCTTCTTTATTAAAAATTTCTTCGTTTGAATTTAGTTCTTCTTTTATAAGCCATTTTTTACCTGCAAATGAGAACTCCATCTTGTTCCGGTAGAAAAAAATATTTTCGGAAGGAATGATCGGTTCAATAATAAAATCATTAAATCCGCCAAGTTTATTAAAGACTTCTTCAACTTGTTTCCGTTTGAAATCAACTTGTGCATTGTAATCTAAATCCTGCTGTTTGCAGCCGCCGCAGATACCGAAAAATCTGCATCTTGCCTGGATTCTGTTTTCAGCAGGTGAGATTAAAGATTCAACTACTGCTTCGGCATAATTTTTTTTTATTTTAGTCAGCCTGGCAGATAATTTATCGCCCGGATAAGAACCATGAATAAAGACAACATAATTTTTCTCGCTCCCCGGCTCCCGGCTCATCTTAGCAACTCCTTTCCCTTCGAAAGCATATTTTTCTATTTCCAGTTCAATTATTTGGCCTTTTTTCATTTTTTTACTTTTTTAAATCTTTTTAAACCTTCAAGGGTTCCTCTGTGCAGACGGTTTTCTAACCTTGAAGGTTTTCTATGTGCAAAAGAATTTCTAACCTTGAAGGATTCCGAGCCGGAGCAGAAGCATTTTG
>DAISZW010000275.1:0-3295 GCA_036824595.1 Ignavibacteriaceae bacterium | reverse complement strand
TCTGATTGCATGAAATCAAATATAATAGAAAGAGGGTTGAAAAATGATTTAAACTTTCCTGTATGCGATAGAATATGAGATTATTTTTATGCCCAATAACAATTTCCTTATTTCATAGAATTTTGCAATCCGAAGTCTAAGATCCGCAACCCGAAATTACTTTATTCCCAGTTCTTTGCACATCCTGTAAAAATTAGAGGGTGCCATTCCCAGCTTTTCGGCAGCGCTGGAATCCGAGCTTGAAATGCTTCTTACGTATTTAAAATATTTAGTACGGAATATTTTTTCCATATCCTTAAGAGGAAGCACCTGTCCAGAATATAGGTCTTCGAAATTAGTTTCTTCCTTAAGAACTATATGATTCCTGAGTATTGCCGGATTGCTGATATCTTTTGCGGTAATTGTTCCGTTGCTATTAATAATTAATCGCTGAACTACATTCCGCAATTCTCTTACATTGCCAGGCCATTTATAATTCAGCAATATTTCGTTTGCTTTTTCATCAACTTCCGGTTTCTTGATATCCATGTCTCTGCTGAAATATTCCAGGAAATGATTGAAAAGCAGAATAATATCCTGCCCGCGTTTTCTAAGTGGAACAATATCCAGCGGAACAACATTTAACCGGTAATATAGATCCTCCCTGAACTTATTGTTCATTACTTCATTGGCAAGAATTTTATTTGAAGCCGCGATAATTCTGACGTCGACATTTATTTTCCCGGTTCTGCCGATTTTTTCAATCTCACCGTCCTGTATTACGCGGAGCAGCTTAACCTGCGCCGATAAAGGAAGTTCCGCAACCTCATCCAGGAAAAGTGTCCCATGGTTTGCTACCTCAAATAATCCCGGCTTATTTGTGTTTGCTCCCGTAAAAGAACCTTTTTCATAACCGAAGAGTTCGCTTTCAACTAATTCGCCGGGTATGCTTCCGCAGTTTATAGGAATAAAATTTTCATATTTTCTTTTGCTTTTAAGATGAATATTCCAGGCCACCAGTTCTTTTCCCGTACCCGACGCGCCATTAATTAAAATATTCACATCACTCTTTGCATATTTTTCAATAGATTCCTTTAACTGTAAAACCGGTTCAGACTCGCCGATAATTTTTTTCATCTCCAGCAGGCTTTGAATATTTTGAGTCAGCTTTTTATCCGATCTGAGTTTGTATTTTTCAAGGCGTTTTTTTTCATAGGCATTAAAGATGCTTAAGATAAAGTCTGTGGGCTGATAAATATATTCTTCAATATTTCCCGGGTATTTAGTACAATACCAGAATGCGCCTGCCCTCATGAGGCTGTTAGCGAAATCGTAATTGGTAATATTAATAGTCATTTTTGTGATAACTATTATCTGTATAAACTGATCGTGATTTTTTATTTGAGTTATTAATTCCTCTCCTTTTAGTCCGCCGGAAATCTGATAATCCATAATGACGATATCGTATTTATCCGGATGTTCTTTTATTAATTCGAGCGCGGCTCTCCCGTTTGAAACAACATCCAGAACTTTAATGCGGGTTTCATAATAACTGATTGTTTTTTTCACCCTCTTAACATCAAACTCTTCATCTTCAAGCAGGAGAATATTTATTTTATCATTTCTTTCCATTATTTGCCTTTAATTATAATTGTGAACTTGCATCCGGAATGATCAAGGTTTACGGCATCAAGCTCCCACCCGCATCTCCCGGCAGCCATCTGATAAGCAATAAAGCAGCCATAACCGGAGTTAGCTCCGTCGATTTTTTTTGTGGATTCATTTTCTAGAAATATTTTTTTAATTCCTTCTTTGCTCTTTTGAAGGAGTTCATTTTTAATTCCTACACCGTTGTCGGAAATAATTATGTGTGAAATATTTTTTTCTTTGTCGTATTTCGTGCAAATGCTGATTTTTATCGATCTTTTGTTCCCGTGATCGATGCTGTTCTGGATTAATGGTTCAAGAATTTCCCAAACAACGAACTCATTCACATGTACAAAAGGAAGCGATCCATCCAGGCTTAATTCAAAATCAAACATTTCATTTTTACTTGAGATACGAAGGAATACATATTTAACTATAAACCTAATAACCTGGTTGATGTCGGTATGAAACATCGGATTTATAATTGTATTAATCTCATGATCGTACCATTTCATGTCGTAAATAATTCTTGAAATAAAATTTGAATAAGTTATAACTTTGTTCTTTAATTCAGCAAGATTTTCACTATTCATCTGTCTGACATCTTCCTTAATAAAGCCGATTATTTTTTCCGCTTTATGATGAGTATGATAGATACGCTTTGTAAACAGAGATTCTTTTTCCAGCCTGATCTGCTTCTTTAAATTCTCTTCATGTTCCTCGTATAATTTTTGCTGAGCCTCGTTTCTCTCTTTTACTGCCTGGGATGAGATCAGAAAAATGGCTATTAGTCCCACAAAAATTAAGGAGGAATAAACAATTGCTACCATATTAAAATTGGCGCTGACTTCCTCTGTGAGAAATGAAAAATCTGGAGTTATGCGCACATACATTACTCCGATGTACTCGCCGTCCGGGACAAAAGGCACGAGGATATTGAATGTATTCTGATTTTTAAGTGAACTGAAGATTACTTCGGCAGATTTTATTTTTTCTTTTTCCGAAACATACAGCTCAACTCCTTCCCCATGAAGATTATCCGGTACATCATAGGGCATTAAAGTCCCGGTTAAAAATGAATGAAGTTTCTGACCGCTGTCGATAACATAAAGCCTGTGATTTCTGTTCAGGATAAGACAAATATCTTCTACGCTTTTCTGAAGAAGCTGCTGCTTGAATATTACATTAAAGGAATAGATTATTTCTTTATCTTCAAAATCACTAAATGTTTTGTGCAGAAATAAATTTTCAAAAAGAAGCTCCATGCTTGTTGAAGTAACTATTGCGAGTCTTTCAGCGGAATACTTGCGGTACCAGGCCTGAGTTTCGGAAAGAAAGTTCTCAAGGGAAGATTTCTGGATAAAAGCCAATAATATTTGAAAGAGAATGAGTATCGTAAAGAAAATAGTAATATGCCTGATTTCGAATTTATACTGCGAAAGCTTATTTAATATTTTTCTTTTATACATTAGAATTCTCTAAAATTCTTTCACCATCAGTCTGTCCGTACGAATGGAGTTAGTGCATTCAAACAATGCTTCTTTTACTGAGATTCTATTCTGGATTGCTTCCTTAAAATAAAAAGACATGATCTTTGAGTATTTGGTGTAATCTTCATGTGCAGGACGATATACTCCCGTCTTCAGCAATTTTTTAAATGTTTCTATTT
>DAISZW010000014.1:25513-31928 GCA_036824595.1 Ignavibacteriaceae bacterium | reverse complement strand
CCTGCGGGATTCCATGGGTAATCGATTTTTCCTGCAACTGCAGATGCAGCTACTACAGCAGGTGAAGCAAGATATGCAAATGCTTTTGGCGACCCCATTCTCCCTTTGAAGTTCCGGTTGGTAGCAGAAATGCCGATTTCTCCATCTTCAAGCAGACCTGTTCCGAGTCCGATGCAGGGTCCGCAGCCCGGAGGCAGGGGGATAGCGCCTGCTTCAATTAATGTCTGCCAGTAACCGCCTTTCTCACTTTCTTTCTGCACCTCGCTTGAAGCAGCAGCAATATAGAATTTAACTCCTTCCGCAACTTTCTTCCCTTTAACCATAGAAGCAGCTTCTCTAATATCATCAAGTCTGCTGTTGACGCATGAAACCAGATATGCTTTCTGAATCTTAAGATTTTTATCTTTTAATTCGGAAACTGGAGTCATAATTTTTACAGTATTCGGACCGGACACGAAAGGTTCAATTGCAGGTAAATCGAAAAATAATTCTTTAGCATAAAATGCTTCTTCATCGGCTTTAGGAATATTTTTTTCTAATTCATCAATTCGATTATGATTAACTCTCGGGTGAATTCCATTTCCATCAATATCGGAAAAAACTCCTTCCAAACCTCTATTAGAGATATAATCAGCTCTTTTTCTTAACCACACAATTGTGAGTTCATCAACAGGGAATACACCGGCGAGGGCACCCCACTCAGTAGTCATATTGGCAATTGCTAATCTATCTTCTATGGTAAGATGAACAGTACCTTCTCCGGTGAATTCAATTGCATGATTAAGAACTTCGTCATTGTTAAAGTATCCGCACAAAGCTATAATAACATCTTTTCCTGAAACGCCCGGCTGGAGTTTACCTTTTAATTGAACTTTTGCAATCGGGGGAACCTGCCACCAAGTTCTTCCGGTCGCCCAGATTGCCGCTGCATCGGTTCTTACGACAGGAGTCCCAAGGCAGCCGAGTCCGCCGTACATATTTGAATGCGAATCGGAAGCGACGGCCATTGTTCCGGGCCATGCATAACCTTCTTCGCACATAATCTGGTGCCCGATTCCTCTGCCGGCCGGATAAAAATCAGCTCCCATTAATTTTGAAAACTCTTTTATTTTTCTATACTTCTCCAGATTTTTTTCACCCTGATCCTGGATGTTATGATCTAAAGTATATACTACTTGCCTTGGATTAAAAAATTTAATTGCACCGATTGATTTAAATTTTGGAATTACTGCACCGGTATTATCATGCGTCATTACGTATGCAGGTTTAATCATCAAATAATCGCCGGAATGAACCTCGTGGTTCTCGTCTAAATCTACGGCGAATTTCTGGGCGATTTTTTCTATCAGGGTCTGTGGCAAAGTGTCTAACTGTTAAATTGTTTAATTGTTATAAAAAAATGATTTTGATTCTTATTAAAATGTTAGATTTGTAGCTTTTTATCTGTAAAAAGAATTAGACTATTAATCGCTTTAGGCAGTCTTATTAATTCAGAAAATAAGCAACAATATTCTTCTTCATTCAGTAATTTTCGTATATGAGATTTTTCATTCCAATCCAAGGATTCATATAAAGAACCAAAACTATATCTAAAAAATTTTATTTTATCTTTTTTAGAATATCTTCCAAATCCTTCTGCTATATTAGCTGATATTGAATCAACCGCTTTTACAAATTGTTTACCCACCGTATCACGTGCAAAATAATCCCATTTCGCAACTAAATCCCAAACAAAATTGCTTAATTTAAAAGCAATTTTATAAGCTTCTATATCGTTCAATTTAAGAAATTTTTTACTCTCCATTTTATCCCCCTTTATTATTATTAATTTAACAATTTGGCAATTAGACAATTAAACAATTAATTATCTTTGAACGGATCGAATGAAACAAAATCTGCATGATGAACAATGATTGCTTCTACGCTTCTTTTTGCCAGGTCGCCTTCTTTTGCATGATACGCGATAATATGCTGAACCTCAAGCGGAATTCCAAAGCGGTCTGCAATTGCAACTCCGCTGAATGGGTGCCGCAATAATTTCCCGGCTTTGCTTGTTGTAAGCTGTCCGTCAATTTTATCATATTCAATTAATTTTCCCACATCAATCAGGATTGCTCCGGCAATTAGAATATCCATATCAATGTTAATTTCATTACCGAAATTTTCTTTCATCCTATTGGCAATATCCACAGAAAGCTGAACAGCAGTACGTTTGTGCTTCATGAAAGAAATCTTACAATCTTTAATTAAAAGAGAGAAGGGAATAATCTCCAAATCTTCTGCAGTCAATACACTATTTTCAATTGCATAAACCCAGCATAATAATACTTTCTCCCTTAATCCTGGATCTTGTATCCAATTTATTTCAGGCCAGATTGATAGCACTTTTTGTTTCATTTTTATTTTAAAGAATATGATTGTTTAATTGTTATATTGCTTTATTGTTAAATTGTTAAAGAAGAGAATTTAGTTCAAACTGTAAAAACAATACAACAATAAGCAATTTAACAATAAAGTCAGGCAATTTTTCCGCTTAATTCTTTTCCGCTGCCATTTACTAAAATATTATACGCCTTTAAACCGAGCATTACTGCAAGTATAAACAGCAATGCAGAAATTACGGATAGGATAAAATTAGCCGCAATCAGATTTGTATAAATAAGCATCCCGAGAGCTGTAAGAGTAACCGCAAACATGAAAATCATCGGAATTAATGTGAACAAGTAATTCTTTTTAAGATTTGCTACCCATACTGTAAGAGCTAAAAGTGCGAGTGCTGCAAGTAATTGGTTTGCACTTCCGAATACGGGCCAGATTGACATTGATTGTCCGCTTAAGGTTAATGCAGCGCCAAAAAATACTGTTATCCCTGTTGAAACAAATCGGTTGTTGATAAAAGTTGTTTTAACTGCTTTTCCGCTTGTTTCAAAATACTCCTGAAACATATACCGTGCTAAGCGTGTAGCAGTGTCAAGTGATGTAAGTGCAAAAGCAGAAACGGCTAAAGCAACAAATATTTCCGCAGAGGAATGTGAAATATTAAGCATCGGAATACTTTCTAAAAATCTGGCAACTCCGGTTGAAAAAGCAGGAACGGGTCCCTTGGTTGTTAAAATTGTAATGAATTCGTTGTTAAACATTGATGCAGCTGCAATTAGGGATATTACGGCAAGTAATCCTTCAATCAGCATTCCTCCGTAGCCGATAATCCTTCCATCCGTTTCTTTGTTCAATTGTTTTGCAGTCGTTCCGCTGCCGACAATTGAGTGAAATCCGCTTATTGCACCGCAGGCGACTGTAACAAAAAGAGCGGGGAAAAGGTATCCTACTTTATCCAAACTGAATTTTGAAAATGCGGGTAAGTTAATGCTTGGAACAGTAAAGAATATTCCGATAACACTACCGGCTATTAATGCATAAAGGAAAAAAGAATTCAGATAATCTCTAGGCTGCAGAAGAATCCAAACGGGTGTAACCGATGCAATGAAGATGTAAACAAACAAAATTATCTGCCACCAGAGTACACTTAATTTTATCGGGAATAATTCACCTGCGGGTATGCAAAGTGCAAGAAGAAAAACTCCGATTATAGTTGCAATCCAGAGAGGTGCTTTCATCCTGTATATTGAAAGTCCGAATAAAACTGCGAGAACTATGAAAAGAATTGATGAAGTTCCGGAACTTGGAATATGAGTAAAAGTATCAGCGATAATAATTGCGAAAACTGCTATAACAAGTATCAAAGTTGCCCACGCAAAAATGAGGAAAAGTTTCTTGCCGCTTATCCCCATATACGATTCGATGATATATCCTATGGATTTACTCTGGTGGCGGATTGATGCAATAATTGTTGAATAATCGTGAACCCCCCCGATGAAAATTGCGCCGAATATTATCCATAGATAAACTGGAACCCAGCCGAATCCCGCAGCGATAACCGGTCCCACAATAGGGCCTGCACCTGCAATGGATGCAAAGTGGTGGCCGAGAAGCACCGGCGCTTTAGCAGGGCAGTAGTCAATCCCGTCATACATTGTATGAGACGGGGTTTCCTTTGCGTTGTTTACTTCGAGCCTTTTTGAGATGAAGCTGCCGTAAAATTTGTAAGCAGCTATATAAACTACTAGTGCGGTTAAAATTAATTCTATTCCATTCATAGTTAAATTGTCAAACTGTTCAACTGTTACATTGCTTATTAAATATGTAATTTGTTGTCAATAAACTGGATAAGACTATTAATCATTTTAGGTAGTTTAATTAATTCAGTAAATATAAATGAGTAATCTTCCTGACTTAGAAGATTTCTTACATGTGATTTTTCATTCCAATCTAGAGATTCATACAAGGAACCAAAGTTGTACCTGAAAAATTTAATTTTATCTTTTTTTGAATACCGCCCAAAACCCTCAGCTATGTTGGCGGATATTGAATCTATAGCTTTAACGAACTGCTTTCCTACAGTATCTTTAGCGAAATAATCCCATTTTATTATGAGATCCCAAACATAATTACTTAATTTAAATGCAGTTTTATATGCTTCAATATCATTTAGTTTTAAAAATTTTTTTCCAATTCCCCTCTATTTTCAACAATTCAACAATTAAACAGTTTGACAATTAAAAGTGTTTGGTTATCTCCTCTGTCATCTGCTGAGTTGTGCAGGCTCCGTATTTAAAAACATCAGGACCGCCTTTCAGTTTCAGCATATCGTATGTTTTTACTTTCCCCTCTTCAATAACTCTGGCAATTGCTTTCCTAATTTTATCTGCTTTTATTTTTTCTTCAAGGTAATCAAGCATCATACATGCACTTAGAATCATTGCAATCGGATTAACTATCGATGGATTCAATTCCTGGTATTTTGGTGCGGAACCATGAGTCGGTTCAAATACCGCAGCATCTTTCCCGATATTTGCACTGCATGCAAATCCAAGTCCTCCGATTAATCCTGCAAATCCGTCGCTGATAATATCTCCAAACATATTTTCGGCGACGAGCACTCCGTATATTTCCGGATTTTTTGTTAACCACATCATTTGTGCATCGATGTTTGTATCCCAAAGCTGAATTTCTGAGTATTCTTTTGCAATAATTTTTGCTTCATTAAACATCATTCCTGAAGTCTCACGAAGTACATTCGGCTTTTCGCAGATTGTTACGTTTGTGTAGCCGAATTTCTTTGCATATTCAAAAGCTTCCCTGATAATCCTTCGGCAGGCTTCCCTCGATACTATTCTTGTGGAAATTGCCAGATCTTCACTCGGTACATTTTTAAATGCTTTCATTTTCGGATGAGTTTCAAAAGCATCTCTGACAATCTTAGGAGGATTTGTCCATTCAACGCCAGCATATAATCCTTCGGTGTTTTGCCTGAAGATTACTGCATCGACAAACGGTTCTTCAAATCCGTTATCCTTCCTTCTGATAAAATTAAGAGGATTTCCTTTAAATGATTTGCAAGGCCGGATACAGATATCAAGATTGAAGTGCTGTCTTAATCCGACAATAGGACTAAAATAAACGTAGCCTTTATCTCTCAACTTCGGATCAAGTTCCTTTGATGCTGCATCTTTAGGTTTGCTGGTTATCGCCCCGAACAAACCAATCTTATGTTTTTCTAAAAGTTCAATTGTTCTTTGCGGAAGCGCATTTCCTTCTTTACACCAGAATTCCCAGCCGATATCTGCGTAAATATATTCGGCATTAAAATGAACCGCGTTTAGTACTTTAACTGCTTCAGGAAGAACGGTTTTACCGATGCCGTCGCCGGGCATTGCTACTATTGTTCTAAGCATGCATAATCCGAATTTTTTGTATTAATCTTTAATCTGTCTTATCAAAATTAGATTTTAAAAGAGATGTAAGCAAGAATTCCATTTAAAAATGGGTTTTCGTTTATTCATTTAATTAAAATATATTATCTTGCATTAAAAAATTAAAAAAAGTGAATGAAAATCCGAGCACCTTTAAATAGGACAATTGATCTTTCAAAAAAGGAATTTAATGAATTAAGGAAAGCCTTGCACAAACTGAATGCTTCTGTTCATGTAAAAGAAGTTGAAAATAAAATCTTTAACGGCGATATATTTAAAACGGCTGATTTTCTTCCGGAAAATTTTGTGGACCTTCTTTTTATCGATCCCCCGTATAATCTTCATAAAAAGTTTAATAAAAATTCGTTCAGACAGATGGATTTCGATGAATATAAGGAGTGGATTGATTCATGGCTTTCAAAGATGGCAAGATTGCTGAAACCGAATGCATCAATTTATATCTGCGGCGACTGGAGATCATCTTCTGCCATTTTTGAAGCCGGGGAAAAATATTTTAAAGTTCAGAACAGGATTACATGGGAAAGGGAGAAGGGGAGGGGAGCAAAAACAAACTGGAAAAACTGCACTGAAGATATCTGGTT
>DAISZW010000014.1:0-25413 GCA_036824595.1 Ignavibacteriaceae bacterium | reverse complement strand
CTTTCTCTTTCTCGTATTCTTAATCCCAATTTCTTCTTTGATAATGTTCAATATTCAATGCTCAATTTTCAATTTTCATTTTTTGGTGAAATGACTGAACATTGATTGTCGAACATTGTCCGAAGGACTTCACTGGAGAAGATTGAAAATTCTTCTGAAAGATGCTCCGATAACTGCACTCTCAATACAATTATTTAAATGCTTTTGGCGGAATTAAAAACTCAAGTATTCCTTTTCCGATTCTTGCCTTATTTTGGAAACAAATTTTTACGATTGCGCATTTTTTAAATTCAACAAATGCTCCGGAGATTGAAGTAAGTCTTGAAACATGTTCGGAAAAGTCCGGTTCATGACCCACGAATGCCATTTCTTCTCCTCCGAGAGAATTAGCCAGTTCAATCAGGTCCTCTGTCTTAGTGCCGCAGGCAATTCTTTTATCGATTACAATATCTTTTTTAAATTCAAAAACTTCGGCAACTATTTTTGTTGTCTCAACCGCACGGGTAAGCGGAGATGAGACTATAAAATCGAATCCTTTTATCATACTTTTCCATCCGGCGGCGCAGGATTTTGCTTTCTGTTCCCCCTCCTTGGTTAATTTTCTGTCGTGGTCTCTGGTTGTTTCGGATGATTTTTCGGCGTCTGAATGGCGTATTAAATAGATATTCATTTAATCCTCTATTTAAAGTTTATTCCGCTGCGGGCGTGCAGGGAGGCAGTAATAATTATTATTCTATCTGCGGATTTTGAACTGCTTGGTTAAAGTTTTTAATCTGGTTCAAAATAAATTGTTTAAATAAATCGTTTCTGCTTTGATATTCTTTCGATGCATAGTTGTAATAAAATGCATCGGAAATGTTTCTGGTAAATCCGGGTGTATTAATCTGCGTTATAATTGTGTCTCTATTCAGCTTCTGAATTTTCTGCGTATTTATACTTTTAGGCTCCTCAAATTTCGTAAATATTCTTAATGCAAGATAAACTGAATCCGGTTCAATCCTGTATAAAGATAATCTTTCAAACTCTAGTATGTCTTTTGAATTAAAGGATTCCATTATTTTAATAAACCGCACGCTGTCGACTGTCAGCGGTTCCATGGAAAGCCAGCCGTTAAGTGATTTATCGAAAAGAACCGGATTCAGCGCAGGATCATATACAGCGAAACGGTTGTAAACTGGATTCGGATATTCGATCAAAACTGCGAATAATTTATTGTTTTCCGGACCGGAAACGCTTTCAACTTTTAGTTCATTAAAAGCCGGGCTGGAGGTGTTTTGATCAATTAAACCTGAAAGTGAATCGTTTGCAATTTTACTCCCGTTAATTGCGAGTAAAACAAGCTGCCTTAAACTGGATGCATCCGCTTCAGGCGTGCTGATTTTTTTCTCCTCGACTTCACACCCTGTATAAACTATGGAGAAAACGGTTATGAAAATAAAAAAAGTTTTCATCTTAATTTCTTTTAAGCTTTTAGAGCCGCTGTTGTAAAATTCTGATAACGAAAATTAGCAATATTTTATTTCTTATCCTCAAAGGGATTATTTTTTATTGAAAAAGATATTTCTTGAGGAACTTGCTGCTCCATAGAAAATTTAACGGTGAAATATAGTTTATCAGGCTCCACCGAATAGGTTTTTACAACAGGAATAATTCTTTGATGCTTCGGAATTCTTTTGGAATCTCCAATGGGTAATCCGGAATGATAAACATTCTTATAGTCGATAACTACTTTTGGCTGAGGTGAAATGAAATATCTGCCGTTATAAATTTCTTCATATCGTTCAGGAAGCGATGACAGCAATTCATTGTATCGCGGATAGGAGTAATTTTCAGATTTATCAGCAAACCCAATGGAAACAGCATTATTGCCGTTGTGCACCAGAACCGGCGTACCTTTATCTACGGATTTAAAAATTTCGTTTGAACTTTCCCGGGAGATTCTAATGCATCCGTGCGAGCTTCTTTTCTTCCCCAGATATCTGTAATAACCGCTTCCCTGAAGCGCGTGGAAACCGATTCCATGATTAAAGCCCATCCAATTGATTAAAAGTGTACTGTCAAATTGCCTGGAATGCCATTCTTTTAATTTTGCTTTAATGACGAATAAACCTTCCTGAGTTTCAACACCGTCCAGGAGTCGGGCTGTTCCGCTGGAAATTGGGAATTCTTTAACTTCTCCGCTTCTTTTGCGGAGAAAAGCTTTTTGCAGCGATAAGTTCACTTCCACAAAACTTGAATCAAAAGTATACAAAGTATCACGAAGAGATGAAAAATCATTTGTAAGGAATAAGTATTTATAGTTAATTTTATTCGAATTTAGAATAGAATTATCATTCGGTTTGACATAATGCAGATTAAAATACACCACTATCAATATGAAGGATATTAACGAATATTTAAACATTATTTATTATTTGAGAAATGTTTTATTAGAATTTCTGCTTTCCGTTTGCCCACCAGCTTTAGAAGATCTTCATAAGTGCTATTTTTTACAGCCGATACGCTTCCTAAATTTAATAACAATTTATATGCCGTATTCTCACCAACTCCTTTAATCTCTGTTAACTCTGTCTTAATTGTTCTTTTTGTCCTTCTAATTCTATGAAAAGTTACGGCAAATCGGTGTGCTTCATCCCTTATCAGCTGCAGCAGCTTTAATCCGGACGATGTTTTTGAGATGCTTTCCGGTTCAGAATGATAAGGAAAGAAAACTTCTTCCAATCTTTTTGCTAAACCTATTATATTGTAATTTTTAATATTCAATTCAGTTAAGACTTCAACAGCACTGGAAAGCTGTCCTTTCCCGCCGTCTACCATAATTAAATCGGGGAGCTGCATTCCTTCTTCGTTTACCCTGCTGTATCTTCTTCTGAGCACCTCGCGCATACTGGAGAAGTCATCCGGGCCGTCAACATCATTGATTATATATTTCCGATACTGACTTTTTTTCGGTTTTCCCTCCTCAAAAACCACCATGCTAGCTACTGTATCCGATCCCTGGATATTTGAAATGTCGAAACATTCAATTTTTCTAGGCAGAACATTCAGTCGTAAATCCCGCTGAAGAGCAGCAACAGAATAAGGAGTTTGGCCTTCATGTTTCATTCTTTGAAGCTGGATATCTTTTAGCTGAAGAAGAGCATTTTCTTTACACATTTTCAGCAGAGATTTCTGGCTGCCTCTCTGCGGAACAACAAATTTAGATTTTCGTAAAGCCTTAAGATTCAGCCACTCTATAAGAGTTTCTGCATCCGGCGGTTCTGTTTCAATAATTATTTCTTTAGGGACTTCAACAAAATCGCCGTAATAGAATTTCAATGCAGCAGAATAAATTCCGGGGAGCTCCTCTCCTTCTTCAATTGATAAGCGAAGCTGTTTTTTCCCTACAAGCTTTCCGTTCCTGATATTAAACACGGAGCAAGCTGCGTCTTTTCCTTCGAAAGCAATCCCGAAAACATCTCTGTCCATAAAATCTTCGCTTACCACTTTTTGTTTTTCAGAGATTACCTTCAGCTGCTCAATCCTGTCCCTTATCTCCGCAGCCTTTTCAAACTCAAGGTTTTCCACTTCCGAATTCATTTTAACATTTAAATCTTTAATCAGGTCATCGGTTTTTCCTTTTAAAACTTTTGCTACTTCATTTACCATTTCATTGTAAGATCCCCGGCTGATTAATCCTTCACAGGGCCCGTCGCATTTTTTTATATGGTAATCTAGGCAGACTTTAAATTTCTTTTTCTCAATTGATTCGGGTGTAATATCCAGCCTGCAGCTCCGGATCTTAAATATCCGATTTATCATCCTCAAGGAAGCCTTCATATTCTTTACATCGGTATACGGCCCGAAATATTTTGAGCCGTCTTTTATTAATCTCCTTGTAGGATAAATTCTGGGGAACATCTCATTCGTAATTTTTATAAAAGGATAAGATTTGTCATCCTTAAGATTAACATTGTATCTTGGTTTTGATTCTTTAATCAGGTTATTTTCAAGAACCAGCGCCTCGATTTCATTATCGGTAACAATAAGTTCAAAATCGGTTATCTTGCTTGCAAGGGCGGCAGTTTTTGCATCGGTATATTGTTCATGAAAGTAATTCCTAATCCTGTTTTTAAGATTTTTTGCCTTACCGACATAAATTACTTTCCCTTTTTCATTCTTGAACTGGTATACACCCGGATTGGAAGGTAAATTCTTTAATTTCGATTCTAAGCTCTGATCCATTTTAGTAAAAGTATTTCCATTTGTTCATAGGAATGGTGACAAAAATCTGAACAAATTGAAACATAAAAAAGTTGTCACCTCAGCTTAATGTTATGGTTTTTAATCCTTTGATGATTAAACAGGCAGTACCGAGTTTTTAGCAATAACAACAATACCGCTTTCGGTCACCGTAAATTTCTTCCTGTCATTTTCCAGATTAAATCCTATCTCATAACCTTCGGGTACATTTACGTTTTTATCAATTATTGTTTTCCTTATTCTTGCATGTCTCCCGATATTGCAGTTATCCATTATTATTGCATCTGAAACATAGCTGAAGCTGTTTACCTTAACACCCGGACCCAGAATTGTTCTTTCAACCAATCCTCCCGAAACAATGCATCCGTCGCAGATTAAAGAATTCAAAGTTCTGCCGACGCGTTCGCCGCCGTGTGTAACTGTTTTTGCCGGAGGATACTGGTACTGATATGTTCTCATCGGCCAGCTCAAATCATAAAAGTTGAATTCAGGAGTTATGGAGATTAGATCCATACTTGCTTCGAAGTAACTGTCGATTGTTCCAATGTCCTTCCAGTAGGGTTTTACTTTTTTATTCTCGTCTTCAAACCTGTATGCCTGGATATGCAGACCTGCTCTAATCATATATGGAATTACGTCTTTTCCGAAATCATGACTCTTAATATTGTTTGACTGCATTTCCAGCAGAATATTCCTCAGAATTTCCGCATTAAAAACGTAAACGCCCATATTTATAAAACATCTTCCGGGTTCATCCGGAATTTCCGGAGGGTTATCCGGTTTTTCTATAAAAGACTGTACTTTATCATGTTCGTCCACACCCACAATACCGAACCTGCTTGCTTCATCTTTGGAGACATCAATGCAGGCTATTGAAAGATCTGCATTTATATCCTGGTGATATGCAAGCATTTTCAAATAATCCATTTTATAAATATGATCGCCGCTTAAAATCAAAACCCGTTTAGCTTTTTTATCCGTAGAGAAGAGATTTAAATTCTGATAAATTGCATTTGCCGTGCCCATATACCAGTCGTTGTTCAGTTTACGCTGCGGCGGAACCGAGTAAATGAATTCACCCAATTCCGGATTGAAAATGCTCCACGCTTCGAATATATGCTGATTAAGAGAATCGGATTTGTACTGAGTTAAAACATAAATCCGGCGCAGTCCGGAGTTCAGGCAGTTTGATAAGGTAAAATCTATTATTCTGTATTTTCCACCGAAAGGAACTGACGGTTTGCTTCTAGGCAGTGTAAGCGGCTGAAGTCTGTCGCCCTGTCCGCCGGCAAGAAGCATTGTCAGTGTATCTCTTAATATTGAAGAGCCTGGGTATGTCATTTATAACTCCTCCAAATCTAAATTCATCATAATAAACAAAATAACGATTCAAAAATATATAGGTTGGCTAAATAGATTTTGTGTACACTCGGCTTAAATATATTGAAATATGATTTGATTGACAATTAAAGAAATATTAAAATTATATATGTTATTTATTCTAAATAAAAAATTTTTAGCAAAGATTATTCCGATTAGGACAAGTTCAGGATGATTTTTCTTCTATAAAGGAAAAATTATATCCCGGATCAAAATAAATGAAAAGAAAATGGATATATAACGCCGCCGGGCTGATCTTTATTTCGGCTTTTATTTTTCTCGGCTGGAAATACGGGCTTTCGCCAATTTACAATACTTTAAATAAAATTAAGGAAACGGGAAAATTACTTGCGCATCAGAGCCTAAGGGGATTGCACAGCCTTCCGGTTAAATTGCCTGCCGGCTATATTTCGGAAAATCAAAAAATGATTGATGTAGTTCATTACGAATTGAATATTGACCTCTACCCTCCGCAAAAAATACTCAAAGGGAAAGCGGTTTTAACCATAAAACTTCTGAATGATTTGAAAACTATTGACTTGAATTTCCACGACAATATGAAAATCTCAGAAGTCCATTTAAACGGTTCGGAAACCGATTTTAAAAGTGAAGGAACAAGATTGTCGGTTTTGGTGAATAACTCAAATTTATACATGGATACTGTACGCCTTGCCATTACTTATGAAGGTAAGCCGAAAAGAGCCGGGCTTGGTGCATTTGCCTTCGGGCAGAAAAATGATAAATCGGTTGTATATAATTTAAATGAGCCGGTTTATGCCTCAACCTGGTTTCCGTGCAACGATATGCCGACTGATAAAGCATACCTGGATATCTATATAACAAATGATTCTTCAAAAACATCCGTATCCAACGGAAAATTAATTGAAACAATTAAGGATGGGCCGAGGAATACATATCATTGGAAAACATTTTACCCGATCTCTACTTATTTAATCTGTGTATATTCGGCGGATTATGTGAATTTTACAGACAAATATGTTTCGCAGAATGAAACCGATACGATGTCGATTGAGTATTATGTTTTTCCAGAACATCTTGAATTTGCCAAAAAAGATTTTGAAGATCATACCGAAATGATGGAGTTCTTTTCGGATATTTTTGGAGAATATCCTTTCCTAAAGGAAAAATACGGAGTTGCCGAATTCCTGTGGCAGCTTGGTGCAATGGAACACCAAACAATAACCGGAATCGGTTCGAACTTTCTTAACGGCAGAAAGTTTTTTAATGATGTGTATGTTCATGAACTAGCCCATCACTGGTGGGGAAATTGCGTTGGCCCTGCTTCTTGGAAGGATATCTGGCTTAATGAAGGATTTGCTACTTATTGCGAAGCTTTATATGCGGAAGGCAGGTCGGGAGCACCTGCGCTTCAATCGACTATGCTGAGCAAATACAATGAAAATTTTCAGGGAATCCTCCGGGAACCGGGCGACAACCTGTTCAGCTCCACGGTTTACGATAAAGGAGCATGGGTTCTTCATATGCTTAGATGGGAAACAGGTGATTCAGTCTTTTTCAGGATATTAAGAAATTACTTTGAAAAATATAAGTACAAAACTGCATCAACTGAAGATTTTAAAAAAGTATGCGAGCGGGTATCCGGAAAGGATTTAACGAAATTCTTCGATCAGTGGATTTATGAAGGGGATGATCAAATTAAGCTTGAATATTCATGGAAAGCTGACAGAGAAAAAAATGGTTATAGAATTTCACTAGAACTTGATCAGATTCAAAAAGGTTATCAGGAATATAATTTTATGCTGGAAACAAAATTTGATATGGCTGAAGGTGAGAATATTTATAAGAAATTTTATGTCGATTCAAGAAACAAAACTTTTGAAGTTAGCCTGAATCAAAAGCCGGATAAGATAACACTCGATCCGAATAATTGGCTGCTTGCTGAAATCAGGGACAAAAAAAGCATTGAGTAATGCGTAATAACTTTTCTTTTCTAACATTCCATGGTTATTTTTGGATATAAATTTCAAATTTTGTGAATAAATCTTACTTATTTATATCGGATGTTCATTTAGGCCTCCAATCTCCCGAAATTGAAAATAAAAAGGAGAGGCTGCTTGTAAAATTGCTGAATGATGCCGCAGGCATTGCGGATGAACTATTTGTCGTAGGCGATCTTTTTGACTACTGGTTTGAATATAAAAAAGTCTACCAAAAAGGATTTTTCAGAACACTTACTGCTCTTCAGGATTTAACTGAATCAGGCATCAAGGTGCATTATTTAATCGGCAACCACGATTTTATGCACGGAAATTTTTTCCGCGATGTAATCGGCGTTAATTTATACGAGGACGCTTTGACTGCCGAATTAAACGGGAAGAAATTTTTCATTGCACACGGCGACGGACTGGTTAAAAACGATAAAGGCTACAACATTTTAAAGAAAATACTCAGGAACAAAACGCTTCAGAAATTGTATTCATTGCTGCATCCTGATATCGGTGTAGTCCTGGGCAGCAGAACCAGCAAATCCAGCAGGACATATACTTCAAAAAAAAATTATGGAGAAGTGGACGGATTGTTTGAAGCTGCGCAGAATAAAATCGATCAAGGTTTTGATTATGTGCTGTTTGGCCATCTGCATAAACGATGCTTTGAGAAGTATAAATCGGGATGGTATGTAAATCTCGGATCATGGATTGATAAACCGTGTTACGGTATTTTTAAAGATGATAAATTTGAAATAATCGACCTGCCTGTTGACAGACAAGATTGGAATTAAAATGAGCAAAAAAATTTCCGATTCAGAATACAAGAGTTATTTTATGGATAAAAATAAACGTAAAAGAAAAATATTTGGAAATATTCCCCTCAAAGCAAAATTAATTGTCTTGGGTGTATTCCTTATTCTTTTAATAGCTTTCATGGCTTATATCATAAGCGGACTTCCTTCTTTGGAGCAGCTCGAAAATCCGAAACCTGAGCTCGCTACAAAAGTTTACACTGTTGACGGAGAACTTTTGGGACAGTTTTTTATAGAGAATAGGATTGAGACAAATATCGACAGTCTGCCCGGATATTTAATCAATGCTTTAATTGCAACTGAAGACAGAAAGTTTTATGATCACTGGGGAGTTGATTTGACCCGGTTTGCAAAAGCAATGATCAAAAATGTTTTTACTTTTTCCAGGGAAGGTGCCAGCACAATAACCCAGCAGCTGGCAAAAAATCTTTACAAGCTTAAAGGGAAAGATGAAAACATATTTGCCGCAGTCGTTAGAAAGATAAGAGAATGGATGACGGCTATTCAGATTGAACAAAACTACACTAAAGACGAAATACTTGAATCGTATCTGAATGTCTCTTACTTCGGGAGAAGCGCATACGGAATTGAATCGGCTGCAAAAGTCTACCTTGACAAAAAGGCAAGCGAATTAACTCTTCCAGAAGCTGCGGTGTTTATAGCCCTGCTTAAATCTCCCGAATATTACGATCCGATCAAGAAAAAAGAAAATTCTCTCCGCAGAAGAAACCTGGTCATGCACAATATGGTTGTTAACGATATGCTTTCGGAAGAGAAATATCAAAAATTAAAAACAGTTCCCATAGTTACGGTTTCCGAGAAAGCCGGGATAATCAGATCGATTGCTCCCCATTTTATGGAATACGTAAGGCAGCAGCTTGAAATACATTCTGAAAAATATGGCTATAATCTTTACAGGGACGGATTGAATATTTACACAACCATAGATTACAGGATGCAGAAATATGCTAATGATGCGGCTGCAAAGCATTTGACCGAGTATCAAGCATTGTTTAACAAAAACTGGAATTGGGACGAAAATAAAAGTCTATTAATAAGCCTTATCGATAAAGCTATAAGGAATTCGTCCTTATATAGGAATGCTTCTACTAAAGAAGAAAAAGCACAGATTTATAATACTCTTAAGAACCGTAAATCTTTTGTAGATTCCGTGAAAACTGTTGAAACAAAAGTACAGGTTGGTTTTGTAATTATTGAACCTTCAACAGGACAGATTAAAGCGATGGTAGGCGGGGAAAACCAGCGCCTTGGAAGGGGACTAAATCATGTTATAGGAATAAGAAGACAGCCGGGATCAGCTTTCAAAACAATTGTATATACTGCTGCAATCGACAACGGTTATTATCCTGCTTATACTATTCTGAATCAGAAGTTCGATTTTAACGGATGGGCACCGAGCAATGCAGATGAAGAATACGGCGGATATATAACTTTAAGAGAAGCCCTTGCCCGTTCCGTAAATGTTGTTTCCGGGCGAATGACTATAAGCGAGGTGGCTCCTCCCAATAAAGTCGTTAAATATGCAAAGAGAATGGGAATTAATTCACCGCTTTCTCCTTATCCTTCGCTCGCGCTTGGAACTTCTGAAGTTACTCCGTTAGAACTGACTGCAGCATTCGGAACATTGGCAAATAACGGTGTATACGTCAATCCGAATGCAATCCTCAGGATTGAAGATAAAAACGGAATTTTAATTGACCAGTTTATTCCTGAATACAGCGAAGCTGTTTCGCCGCAGACTGCCGCAATAATGACGGCTATGATGCAGGATGTTATTTTATACGGTACCGGGGCAGGAGTAGGAAGATATTTTCATCGCCCTGCAGCAGGTAAAACAGGTACAACTCAGGATTTTGCCGATGCATGGTTTGTCGGTTATACACCTCAGCTCGTAGGAGGCGTTTGGGTGGGATTTGATGATCATAGGGTGAAGTTTACAGATTGGTACGGCCAGGGTGCAAGAGCAGCTCTCCCGATATGGGCAATGTTTATGGAAGAAACATATAAAAATCTGGATCTACCTTTGAAGTATTTTACACCGGCATCCGGTGTTGATACGGTTTCCTTCTGCCTTGAGTCGATGAATCTGGGAGATCCAAGGATTGCAACACAGAATTGCCCGACTATTTTCAGGGATATTATAAATTCTAAATATATGCCTAGGGAGTGTGAAATTCACCAAGGGAGCGATATAATAATCCGTGAAGATAAAAGGGGGGATGCGGGCTGGTAAATTGTAGGTTATTGATGGCTTGCAGTTAGGTTAATTTCTTAATCTGAATCCTAATCTTCATCTAAATCATTCATTTGGTCATTCAGTGATTCAGTAGTCATTGGTTGTCATTCAGTAGTCATTCGATTGTTAATTTAATACTATACGAAATATTACAATATTAGAACATTGAAAGATTATTTTGGAAAGATTATACTTCTCCAAGATTATATCTTTAATAATATTTATTTTAAAAGTTGGTTAATATTAGTTTAAGCCGGAGTGGTGGAATTGGTAGACACGCACGGTTCAGGGCCGTGTGGCAGTGATGCCGTAGGAGTTCGAGCCTCCTCTCCGGTACTAAAAAAACCAGATTCTTTCGTTAAAGATAACCTCTGTTCATTGGATAGTTGAACAATTACATACATTTTCAGATCCCTCTCCGGATACAAATTAATTTTTAAAAATCCTCAGTATGTACTCCCCGCATTTGATTTAATGATTTCCGTTAAACTATTTTTCCAAGCTGCTGTGCGTTCTAAGTAAACACTCATTCTAAAATTAATTTAAAAAACTATCTATGAAAACATTTAGCCTGGTTAATCATAATTTAAGAACTATTCTGATAGTTACGGCAGTTATGATGTTGAGCGGCTTATTCTTTACTCTTGTATTCGAGCCTTTTCATCTCCACACCGTACTTAATGGCTTAACAATCGGTTTTTTAATAGGAATCTCAATTTCAATAGCAGAAGTATATTTTTTCCAATCGATCGGCAAACGGTTCAGCTTTTCAATTCTTCTTTTAACAAGGACTTTGTTCTATAGTTTAGTGATTGGTTTGTCTATTATTATTGTTATTGCTGTTCATGAGTCTTTAATGTCTTCAATGCCTGTTCAAAAGGTTTTTGAATTGCAGGAAATGAAAGAATTTTTTTCAAGCGGGCATTTTTTAAGAATATTTATTTACGCTTTTGTACTAAGTCTCTTGGTAAATTTTTTCAGACAGATTAACCGTCTGCTGGGACACAATGTGTTAATAAATTATATAACAGGAAAATATCACAAACCTGTTGAAGAGGAAAGAATATTCATGTTCCTTGATCTTCAGTCGTCTACGGCAATTGCAGAGAAACTTGGAAATATCAAGTATCATGAGTTTCTCAATGATTTCTTTTTCATTATTTCCCCTGCTATTGCAGATCATAAAGGGGAAATCTACCAGTACGTAGGCGATGAAGTTGTAATTACATGGAGGAAAGAAAACGGTCTAAAAAATGCAAACTGCATAAATTGTTATTTCGGAATTTCTGAATTAATTATTTTAAATGAAGAAATTTTTCTTGAAAGGTATGGTGTAGTCCCAAAGTTTAAAGCAGGTTTTCATTTTGGGAAAGTAATTACGGGTGAAATCGGAGATATTAAAAAGGAAATTGTTTTTCACGGGGATACGGTAAATACCGCTTCGCGGATAAGATCGGAGTGCAATCGTTTAAGCAGGAACCTTCTTCTTTCCGGTGATCTCATAAATAACATAAAGCTCGATCATTTGAAAGCAGAAAAAATGGGTAAAATAAAGCTCAGGGGGAAAGAGCTGGAAATTGAATTATATTCAATTTATGAAGCAGCCTGATTTATAAACTAAATTTATTAATCTCCACCATTGTTAGTGAACCCCGGCACATCCCGTTCATAAACATATTTATATATTTCGATACGTAAATATGAAAATAACTGAAGATAATATTGTTAAAGTCGCAAAAGCACTTTCCGATAGAACAAGGTTTAGAATTCTAAAAGAAATTATTGATAAAAAGTGTCAATCCTGCGGTGATTGTGAAGAAATTGCAGAGCTTTCCCAGCCGGCAGTTTCACATCATTTGAAAGTTCTTTTTGATGCTAACCTGCTTAATTCGGAAAAGGATGGCAGGTTTGTTTTAGTTTCTTTAAATAAACAAACCTTGGAATCTTTTTGCGATTCGATTTTAGATTTGACTAACAAAATGTAAAGACATTATAGAAATTTAGCTACCGCATTAAATCTTACCAGGATTTCAGTTCTGTTTTTTATTTCTTAGACTTCTTGAGTTGCATCCTTAAGTAATTCTGTAACAATGAGAGTTTTTTATGGATTATATTTTTGGCGGTCGTGTTTTTTCAAAAAATAGTTACTTAATCTTTTTAATCTCTTTCCTAAGCTTTTGCTTTATGAGCGAATCGAAACCTCAAGCGGATGTAAATCCCGACAGCGCTCTGCAGATAATTTTAAATCAGCTTGAAGGTGAAAAATTATCTTTGTCTCAAGCTGTGCAGCATGCGTTAAAAAATGCTACATCGGTAAGGATTGCTGAAGGAACCTTAATATCTGCAGCCGGAACTCTCCGCCGTGAAAGAGGTGTCTTCGACCCTTCATTATTTTTTAATCTGGAACATCAGGATTTTGATGAACCGACGGCTTCATTTTTTTCGGGAGCTCCGGTTTTAAGTACACAGCAAACCACTGCACAGACCGGCCTGCGACTCAAACTGCCGATAGGTACTGAATTAGAATTTGCTTTAAATACTGTAAGATTAAAAACCAATTCTCAATTTGCTTTCTTAAATCCCGAATATGATGCTTTCGGCAGCCTAAGTTTCAGACAATCATTATTAACCGGATTTACAGCTTCCTCGCGTAAACAGCTTTCCAGGGCTGAACATGAATACGAAGCTGCAAATGCTCAGTATGATCAGGCAGTAGTGGATATTAGTGCCGATGTAGAGAGAATGTACTGGGATCTATATGCAGCCGAACGTGATTATGCAGTGCAGAAACTTGTACGCGACCGTGCAGAAGCTTTTTTAAAGGAAGCAGATCTTAGAGCACAAGCAGGACTCGTCGGACCGAATCAAGTCGCAAATGCAAGAACATTCCTGGCTGAACAGGAATTATTATGGATAGACAGAATGGAACAGCTGGATAATCTATCCGATCAATTTGCTACATTAATCGGGAGAAGACCAGCTGATGAATTTACCCGGTTCATAGTTATTGATGAGCCGTCTGAAAATTTCCCGCAGGAACCTCTCGATGAATTAATTGAAAAAGCCATTGACAATAATCTCGATCTCCGCGCAGTTCAGGATTATCTTGAAGCATCCCGGGTACTTCTGGATGCCGCTGTATGGGAAGCATTGCCGTCTGTTGATTTGGTTGGATCTTTAACAGGCAGCGGTTTGTCGGGCACTCCGAGAGATGTAATATTCGGTGGAGATACTCTGCGGACTGTCAGAAGCGGAGATTTCGGTAATTCTTTGAGCCAGGTTTTCAAGAGGGAATATCCCGGCTGGAGCCTGGGAGTTCAAATTAATATTCCCCTTGGTTTGCGTTCGGGATTAGGTGAAAGCGACCGCTTGGAAGGAGAGGTTATTGTAGCCGAACAGCGGTATGTAGAATTATCCAGGATCCTTGAAGAACAGATACGGAGCACTTACAGGGAATTAAGTCATGGTAAAGAACGTCTCAAAGCAGCACTCGAAGGAGTTCAGGCTGCCCAGGAGCAGGTAAGGATCGGCGTTCTTGAATTTCAAAACGGACGTTTGACGGCTTTTGAACTGGTACGGCTTAGTGAAGATTATGCTGTAGCCCAGAGACGTTATTCGGAAGCATTAGTAAAGACAGCAAAATCTGCAGCAACATTAAAACAATTAACTTCAGGAAAATATCCTTCTGCTTAGAAATTGAATTGGAGGTAAAAGTTATGAGAAATAAAATAAATTTTTCGTGGAATCATATTTTGTATTCTGTTATTCCAATACTCTTTTTGTTTTTTGGATGCTCTAAAGATCAGGCTTCAAATGCAGGTTTTTCTATGCCGCCAATGCCTGTCGAGACAGCGCTTGTAACCAAACAAAGTGTTTCACTAAATTTTGACGCAGTGGGAACTATTGAAGCTGTAGAATCTATTACAGTAGTTTCAGAAATAGATGCTGCGGTTGTGAGTCTCCCCTTTGTTGAAGGAAGCAGTATAAAAAAGGGTGGTCTGATTGCTAAGCTTGATGATTCCCAGCTTATGGCAGAAGTAAACAGGGCGGAAGCTCTGTACATGCAGAATCAAGCAAGCTATAAACGTATTAAAACGGTAGTCGATCAGAAAGCCGGGACACCCCAGGATTTGGATGATGCTACTGCAGCTTTAAAGGTTGCCGAAGCCAATCTTTCAGTCGCGAGATCCCGCTTTATTAAAACAAGGATTGTAGCCCCCTTCGATGGGATTGTCGGAACGCGAAAGGTAAGTGTGGGTACGTTTTTAAGAACCGGTCAGGCCATTACCGAGTTAGCAAATTTGGATCAAATACGTGTTGTATTTTCCGCTCCGGAACGTTTTATTTCTCAGCTTAGAAAGGGTTCCGAAGTTACAGTATCAAGTCCGGTTTATCCTGATCACAAGGTTAACGGAAAAATTATAGCAGTTGAACCTGTTCTGAATCCCGAAACCCGGAGCGTTCAGGTTGTTGCACTTGTTAAGAATCCCGGACAAAAATTCAAACCCGGTATGTCGACTAATGTTTCGGTAATCTTAAATGAACGCCAGGATGCATTAACGGTTCCAAATGAAGCTGTATTTGCTGCCGGAGATCAGTCGTTTGTTTTTATAGTAAAAGAGGACAGCAGTGTCGCCCGTGTCCCTATTACCATGGGTATTCAGCTTCCCGATGTTGTTGAAGTGATTAAAGGTTTGGAACCGGGCGGAGAAGTTGTAAGTGCAGGTCATCAAAAACTTTTTGACGGGGCTAAAGTTATACCTATTGCCTCAAATGGTGCAACGCTTAGCAGGCAGTGATGATTATAATGATAGAAAGGATATAATATGAAATTAAGTCATATATCTATACAGCGGCCCGTGCTTGCCACAGTAATGAGTCTGACAATCATACTTTTCGGAATTATTTCTTTTACTCAATTACCTGTAAGAGAATACCCTGATATAGATCCGCCTATTATTTCGGTTGTAACTCTTTACAGGGGTGCAAGCTCAAATGTTGTTGAAACGGAAATCACAGATGTCCTGGAAGAACAGTTCGCCACCCTTGAAGGGGTGAAAACCATTTCTTCTTCAAGCAGGGAAGGAGGTTCGGTAATAACAATTGAGTTTGAGCTTAACCGGGATGTGAATGAATCGGCAAATGATGTCCGTGAGAGAGTTTCTAGAATCCGCGGCACTCTGCCCCAGGAAATTGAGGATCCTATTATCTCTAAAGTGGATGCGAATGCACAGCCGATTGTTTGGCTTGGACTTTCGAGCAAGGAACATTCTACTCTTGAATTATCTGATTTAGCGGACAGGATACTTAAAGAAAGGATTCAGCGGTTGCCCGGAGTCGGCTCCGTAATAATCGGCGGTGAACGGCGTTATGCAATGCGTGTATGGCTCGATCCTCTCCGGATGGCCGCACATGGATTGACCACTCAGGATGTTGAGAGTGCAATCAGACAAGAAAATGCCGAAATTCCCGGGGGCAGAGTTGAAGGTGAAAAACGGGAATTCGCTGTACGTACAAGGGGTGAGTTGTCTAAACCTGAAGAGTTTGGGGCTATCATTGTATCTCAGTCGGGGAATAATGTCGTCCGTCTTCGCGATGTTGCAGAAGTAAATGTCGGGGCTGAAGATGAACGTTCCGCCGCCCGGTGGAATGGTCAGCCTGCAGTTGGATTGGGAATTGTAAAACAATCTAAAGCCTCCACTGTTGATGTTGCAAAGGAAATCCAATCGGTTATTCCGGAATTACAAAAGCTTCTACCTGCAGGTATGAAGCTGGAAATAGCCTACGACAGCTCCGTATTTATTAATGAATCGATAGCCGAAGTGCAGGAAACACTGTTGATTGCAATATTGCTGGTTGTACTCGTTGTCCTGGCTTTTCTGAAAAGTTTTAGGGCAACAATTATTCCAGCCGTTGCAATACCGGTATCGATTATTGGTGCTTTAGCAGCGGTTTATTTTGCAGGCTTCACAATTAATATTCTCACACTTCTTGGATTTGTTTTGGCTATAGGTTTAGTTGTCGACGACGCTATTGTTGTACTTGAGAATATCTACCGTCATATGGAGATGGGAAAAAGCCGCTGGCAGGCAGCTATTGACGGAAGCAAAGAAATCGGATTCGCAGTAGTTTCAACAACATTAACTCTAGTAGCAGTATTTGTTCCTCTTGCATTCTTAAGCGGCAATGTGGGAAGGTTATTTAATGAATTTGGAGTTGCCGTGGCCGTAGCTGTCTTAATTTCAGGCTTTGTGGCTCTTACTTTAACTCCTATGATCTCTTCGCAGATTCTTAGACCTTTACATGGCCTCGGCAAAGGATGGGCATCCCGTTCATTCGATACTTTTTTTGATAAATTGAATAAAGTTTATGAAAACTCATTACGCATCGCACTCCGTTATCGTATAATAATAATAGCCGGAGGAGCCGTACTGCTCGTTTTAGCTTTTGTGTTGTTCAGAATGCTGCCTAGCGAACTTGTTCCTACTGAAGACCGCGGTGTGGGCTTCGGTATTGTGATTGCCCCGGAAGGAGCGACACTTGAATATACCGACAGTTATGTAAGAGAAATTGAAAGCCGCCTTTTACCGCTCCCTGAGAGACAGGGACTTTTTACAGCAACCGGCTTAGGTTTCGGCGGACCGGGAAGCGTTACAAACAGCTTCATGTTTTTAAATCTGAAACCGCGCGATGAAAGAGAAAAATCACAGCAGCAGATTATTGAAGAGCTTTTTCCGCAGCTTATATCTATACCGGGTGTGCTTGCATTTGTAATTAATCCGCCGAGTCTCGGAGGCGATTTTTCAGGCGATGTAGGATATGTCCTTCAAGGCGATAACTATGAGGAACTGAGCCAGGCGGTAAATATTATGATGGGTGAAGCTTCAAAACTTGGATATCTTATTAATTTAGATACCGACCTCCGGTTAAATAAACCGCAGCTTGATATAAACATAGACCGTGAAAGGGCTTCAGACTTAGGGTTATCGGTTTCCGATATCGGATCTACGCTTGAAACATTTTTGGGAGGTAGGGTAGTAACTGATTTCAAACGCGGTACTAAAAAGTACGATGTTATTTTACAGATGAAGCGCGAACTGCGTTCGACGCCTGATGCAATTGAGAATATTTACATAAGAGGAACAGGCGGATTGGTTCAGCTTGCGAATGTAGTAAAAGTACAGAAAACAGTAGCTCCTAAAGAATTAAACCACTACAACAGAATCCGTTCAGCTACAATTACCGCAAGCCTGGCTCCGGGCGTAACGCTTGGTACTGCATTGGATGATCTTGATAGAATTGCGGCAGAAAAGCTTCCTCCGGGAATCAAACGGGATTATTCGGGGCAGTCTCTTGAATATAAGACATCAAGTTCGGCACTCTATTTTATGTTCATTCTTGCACTGATTTTTATTTATCTTGTTTTATCTGCTCAGTTTGAAAGTTTTATACATCCGTTTACAATATTACTTTCCGTACCGCTTGCTGTATTCGGAGCATTGCTTACTCTCTTTATTTTCGGCCAAACTCTGAACATTTATTCCCAGATAGGTTTAATCATGCTTATCGGTCTGGTTACAAAAAATGCCATCTTAATCGTGGAATTTGCTAACCAGCAGCGTGCGAAGGGACTCGAACTTATTGCAGCAGTTGTCGAAGCTTCAACGATCCGTCTCAGACCGATTCTAATGACTTCTTTTTCAACCATCTTTGGAATACTGCCTATTGCAATTGGCCTCGGTGCCGGAGGCGAATCCCGGAGTCCCTTAGGTTTAGTGGTAGTGGGCGGAGTATTCTTCTCAACTTTTTTAACGTTAATTGTAGTGCCTGTAGTTTACATTCTACTTTCACGTTTTACGAGCGTTAGAAAAGCAGAAACAGCCATACTGGCGGAAAAAGATTTAACTCTTGAGGAAAGACCGCTGGAATTTGCTCATAAATAATTTATCTTGACAATATAGGTTTTGCCTGGAGTTTCTCTAATTATGAGATAAAGCAAGAAGGAATAATACTGCTTCCTTTTTATTCTATTATTTATATATTGAATAAACCTATACGGGGAAAAAATTGTCTAAGATGTAAATATTTTGTTCTATTTTAGAGAAACTTATGATAAAAAAATATATTGTTTTTAGTCTGTTAATACTGATTACTTGTTCAGCATACAGCCAGGGAAGAGGGGATAGAAGAGGAACCGGGGGAACTATCAGAGGAGAAGTTCATGATGAAAGTACAAATGCTCCCATCGAATATGCCAACGTTATTGTTTTTTCTCTAAAAGATAATACCCAGATAACAGGTTCAATAAGCGATGCCAATGGTAAGTTTGCAATAACCGGAATTCGTCCGGGAGATTATTATGTTAACGTGCAGTTTATAGGGTATGAAAAAGTAAGAATAGACAGCATCTCAATCGGCCCCCCTAACTTCAATGTTAATTTGGGTAAAATAATAATAAGACCTTCGGTTATAAACCTGGGTAATGTTGAAGTCCGTGGAGAAAGAAATCCCGTAACCTACCAGATTGATAAAAAAGTAATTGATGTTACTCAAATGCAAACTACAATATCAGGCAATGCAGCCGAAGTTCTTGAGAATGTTCCTTCTGTTACTGTAGACATTGAAGGGAATGTGAGTCTTAGAGGAAGCAGCAACTTTACAGTTTTAATTGACGGAAGACCTTCTATTGTAGATCCGCAGGATATACTTCAGCAGACTCCCGCAGAGGCTATCCAGAAAATTGAAATCATAACAAATCCTTCAGCTAAATATGATGCTGAAGGGGAAGCAGGAATCATTAATATTATTTTGAAAAAAAATACAAACCTCGGTTTAAGCGGAATTATAAACGCTAATGCCGGTCTTAATGATAAATACGGAGGAGGTTTTTTATTTGAGTATAAAACTTCCTCAGTGAATTATAACTTCGGTTTAAATTATAACAGGAGATTCTTTCCCGGCACAAGCAGAGAAAATAGAAGATATATTTTCCCCGACAGTACATCATTTTTAAACTCAGACGGCAGCAGGGAATGGGGAAGAAAATCTTTCAACCTTCGCGGCGGAATCGAATTTAATTTAAGCGAAAGTGATGTATTAAATATCGGCGGCAGAGTCGGTTCACGGGAATTCGGCGGCGGATCAACTTCAAATTATATAAGCTGGACTAATAACGAACCGTCTTTGAATTATTTAAGTCATGGAGAGCGAAGCAGAGAGGGTGATTTTTACGACCTTAACTTAAACTATTACAAGTACTTTGGAAATGAGCTTCATAGACTTTCGGGAGAATTTGTCTTCAGCCGCGATAATTCCGATGAATTGACTTTATCTTCAGAGTTTGAGAACGGGAATCAGTTCAGCGGCAGAAGGACAACTGAGTTTGGGCCTTCTTCCGAAGTTGAGTGGAAGATCGATTATACATTGCCTCTCGGCGAAGTGAATAAGTTTGAGGCCGGAGTTCAAGGCGAAATTGAAGATTCTGAGGAAGGAAACGGACTCTATGAATACAATCCTCAAACAAATAATTATGAATTTCAGCCTTTTTTCAGCAATACAACCAATTACAACCAGAAAGAGCTTTCATTATATTCTACCTACGCGGATGAATATAATAATTTCGGATTCCAGGGAGGAATAAGATCCGAATATACATTCAGTACAGTACAATTGAAAACTACCAGCGAGAAATTCTCGATTGATGAATGGGATTTTTTCCCGACTATTCACACTTCCTATAAATTTTCGGCTGTAACACAATTAATGGGAAGCTACACACGGAGAATTGACCGTCCCGGCGGATGGGAATTGGAGCCTTTCTATACCTGGATAGATGCAAATAATGTCCGGATCGGCAATCCTGCACTTAAACCACAATATATAGATTCTTATGAATTCGGGTTTCAAACTGCTTTTTTTGGTGTCTCTTTAACAAATGAATTTTATTACCGGATGACTCATAATAAAACCGATCATATAAGATCTATTTACCCTGGCGCAGAGAATGTAACTTTGAACAGTGTTGAAAATATCGGGAAAGATTATTCTTTTGGATCTGAATTTACATTAATGTTTGATCCGCTGGAATTCTGGAGCCTAGATTTGATGGGAAATCTTTATAATTATAAAATAAAAGGGGTGCTGAATAATAATCCGTTCTCGCGGGAGACTTTTTCATGGAGTTCAAGATTTAATAATTCTTTTAAAATATTTACAGCTACACAGGTGCAGTTCAATACCAGGTATAACAGTCCTACTGTTTCATCGCAGGGGAAAAGGGAAGGATTTTTCTCGTCTGATCTTTCCGTGAAACAGGATTTTTTAAATAGACAACTGACTTTAATTCTGCAGGTCCGGGACATATTCAGCACGGCAAAATTTGAATCCACTTCAGAAGGAACTGACTTCTATACATACAATTATTTTTCAAGAGAGTCCCCAATGGTTATGCTTAACCTCAGGTTTAATTTTAACAGCTATAAAGAAGAAAGACCGGAGAGAAACGGCGATCAGGAAAATAATAATAACGGCGGGGAAGAATTTTAAATTATTGATTTAAAAGCTAATCCTTTTTTTGTAAGAAGCGGAATCATTTTCCGGATCCTTCTCCAATAATTATCTCCTTTATTTAAGTTCACCTATTTTGAATTATCCAATGTTTTTATTATTTAAATAATTGAATTTCAAACTTTCAAAAGTCATGAGTGATATAGAAGCCGCTTATAAGGAATCTCTTCAATTCGCAAAAAACCATTACGAAAATTTTCCTGTAGTTTCGCTGCTTATAAAAAAGGATCTGAGAAAATATATTGCAGTTATCTACCGCTTTGCAAGAACCGCTGATGATATGGCCGACGAAGGAAATTTTACTCCGGAAAAAAGAATGGATATGTTAAATGCATTTGAAGAGAAACTTTCTTCTGCAATAAAGGGGAATTTTACAACCGGTTTTGAAGAAGCATTATTTCATACGATAAACCATAAGAATCTTTCACCCGAACATTTTTTTAACCTTTTGACCGCATTTAAGCAGGATGTATGTAAAAAATGTTATGAAAACTTCGATGATTTATTAAATTACTGCAGGTATTCGGCTAATCCCGTTGGAAGGCTCGTTCTTGAACTGCATGGAATAAGAAATGATCAGGCATTTTCTTTGTCCGATAAAATTTGTACGGCATTGCAGCTTACCAATTTTTATCAGGATACTTTGATAGATTATGAAAAAGGAAGAATCTATTATCCTTCCGATGAAATGGAAAAATTCGGGGTTGATAAAAAGATCTTTGACTTAAAAGAAAATAATCTTAATTTCAGTAAACTTTTGAAATTTAATATTGATAGAACACGGCGATTATTTAAGGAAGGTAAAGAACTTACGGCATACTTGAACGGAAGATTAAAGTATGAGATAAAATGGACGATTCTCGGTGGAGCAGCCGTTTTAAGAAAAATTGAAAATAATAATTATAATGTATTCCAGGAAAGACCGAGTTTAAGCAAAATAGACTTTGCTCTTATTTTTATGGAATCTTTAGGAAAATGACAGATCAGGCGAAAGACATAGCGCGTAAAAGCAGAAGCAGTTTTTACTATGCATTCAATCTGCTCCCAACAGAGAAGAGGGATGCCATGAATACTGTTTATGCTTTCTGCCGTGAAACCGACGATATCATCGATGAGGGGGATCTTTCGGACGAATTAAAATATGAAAAGCTCCGCAAATGGAGATTAGAGCTTGAAAAAGCTTTTTCCGGGAGTTCAGATTATGTTCTTTTAAATAAGCTCGGCAAAACCATTCAAAAATTTAACATCCCTTATGAACCTTTTTTTGAGCTGCTTAAAGGAATGGAAATGGATCTGCAGCGGAACAGGTATTTAACTTTCGATGATCTGCAGCTCTACTGCTACCGCGTTGCCTCAACTGTAGGTCTCATGTGTATTGAGATATTCGGATACAAACATAAATCAACAAAAGATTTTGCGATTAATCTCGGTATTGCACTGCAATTAACAAATATACTCCGCGACATAAAGAAAGATTCCCAGAACGGAAGAATTTATCTGCCTCAAAAAGATCTTAGAAGCTTTAATTACAGCGAGGAAGATATCTTATCTCAAAATTATAATTCTAATTTCATTAAGCTGATGGAATTCGAATCGGAAAGAGCGAAGGAATACTTTGATAAAGCCACTGCAAATTTAAATCTTGAAGATAAAGGGGGATTGTTTGCAGCAAGGGCGATGCAGCATATTTACCGTAAGCTGCTGGATAAAATCATCGAGGCTGATTTTGATGTTTACCAAAAAAATATCAAAGTTTCAAAATTTGAAAAAGTAGGAATTTCGCTCGGCGTGTGGGCTAAATACAGCCTGGTTTATTAATTATCATAAGCTGTCTAACATTACTTATTAATCTTACTCATAATCCTATTCTTAATCCTTAGTAAGTTTAAAGCCAATTTAGATTGGAAGATCAAGAGAAAGAGAAAGATTAAGATTAAGAATTAATTCATTAATAATAATATCATTTGAAAAAATGCATTGTAATTGGAGGAGGGTTAGCTGGGCTTACTTCCGCAGTTTATCTGGCTAACAGGGGATTTAATGTAGAACTTATTGAAGCTTCCTCTAAGCTCGGCGGCAGAGCCTATTCATTCATCGATAAGAATACGGAATCATGCATCGATAACGGCCAGCATATCTTAATGGGCTGCTACAAAGATACTTTCAGGTTTTTAAGATTAATAGATGCCGAGAAAAATCTTTACATTCAAAAAAAGCTAGAAGTAAATTTTTTAAAGCCAGGTTATTCAGTTCAAAAACTCCGGGCGTACTCTTTGCCTTATCCTTTAAGCCTTCTTTTTGGTTTATTAAATTACCAGGCAATAACCTTAAACGAGAGATTCCGTCTTTTAAAGTTCTTCCTTAAACTTTATTTCTATTCCGATGAAAAGCTGGAGAAGCTTACCGTATATGATTGGCTGAAAATTGAAAAGCAGACGGAAAATATTCAAAAGGCATTCTGGGAAATAATTGCCGTCGGTGCGCTGAATACGAATATTAAAAAAGCATCCGCAAAAACTTTTTCCGTAATTTTAAAAAGAATTTTTTTCCGCGGGAATAAGAGCGCTGCCGTTGTAATCCCTAATAAAGGATTAACCGAAGCATTTTGTACCGATGCAGAGATCTTCCTAAAAAAAAATAACGGAGCAGTCTCTTTATCCGAAGAAGTAATCGAATTGCTTTACAATGGAACTGAGGTTACCGGAATAAAAACAAATAAAAGGACGATAAAAGATTTTGATTTTGTAGTAACTGCAGTTCCGTTATTTGCACTGCAAAGGATTCTGCCTGATTACCACTTTGACGTGATGAATGATTTGGAATATTCAACAATAATAAATATTCATATCTGGCTGAAGGAAAACAAACTGACTGAAAAATTTTACGGATTAATAAATTCTCCCGTCCATTGGATTTTTAATCATAATAATTTTATAACAATGGTTATCAGCGATGCAGACTATCTTTCCGGTATCTCTAAGGAAGAGATATTCAATATCACTGGAGAAGAATTGTGCAGGTTTACCGGAATTGGGAAAAATTTAGTGACAAATTATAAAGTGATTAAAGAAAAAAGAGCAACCTTTGTACCTTCAAATAAAATTTTAAATAAAAGACCGGAACCTGAAACTAAATTCAAAAATATGTTTTTTGCAGGTGACTGGATTAATACAGGTCTTCCGTCCACAATTGAGAGTGCTGTAAAAAGCGGAAGAATGGCGGCGGAATTAATAATTAGCGGAGTTTAGCATAATACTGTTTATTTATTAAACAAAAAGATCAATTAAGGTTGTTGATATTTTCAATTTGCATAGTTAGATTCTTTTAAGAAAATATTTATTTTTTTAAATTAAGGGAGCGGGGGCTTACTCGAAAACATTTCGATTAAAACAAAATAAGATAATTAACTAAATAAACACTTATGCTAGCAGAAAGGGATAAAAATGAGTGAGAGTAAAATAGAAACTGCAAAGCTTACTTTTCAAGGAAAAGAGATTGAACTTCCCGTCCATGTAGGTTCCGAGTGCGAAGTAGGTATCGATATAACCCAGCTTAGGAGCAAAACCGGAGCAATAACTTCCGACAGCGGGTACGGCAATACCGGTTCATGCAGCAGCGCCATTACATTTATTGACGGGGAAAAAGGAATACTCCGCTACAGGGGCTACCCTATCGAAGAACTCGCCGAGAAATCAACATTTACAGAGGTTGCATATTTATTGATTTACGGTAATCTTCCAAAAAAAGAGGAACTGAAAAAATTTAATTACGAGCTTCGGCATCACAGCTTGCTTCATGAGGATATGAAAAAGTTTTTCGAAGGATATCCGCCAACGGCTCATCCGATGGGAATGCTTTCCTCAATGGTAAGCTCATTGTCAGCATTCTACCCGGAGGTAGGTAAAAATGTCGATCTTGAGCTGAACATGATCAGGCTTATAGCAAAGCTGAATACTATTGCAGCCTTTTCATATAAAAAATCTATCGGCCAGCCGTATATTTATCCGCGGAACGTTCTCAGCTATGCCGCCGATTTCCTGCACATGATGTTTGCTGTCCCGTCGGAAGAATACGAAGTGCCGAAAGTAATGGAAGATGCTCTTGACCTTCTATTAATACTTCATGCGGATCATGAACAAAACTGCAGCACTTCTACAGTAAGAATGGTCGGCAGCAGTGAAGCAAA
>DAISZW010000274.1:0-3337 GCA_036824595.1 Ignavibacteriaceae bacterium | reverse complement strand
GTATTATCAAGTACAATCAATTCGGGAAATCCTTCGGCAGATCCAAAAGTCTTCTGTGCAACTTCGGGGCAAAGGCTGCTTCCTCCCATTCCCAGCAGTACTATATGCTTAAATCCTTCGTTCTTAATTTCATCAGCAAAACTTTTCATCTCATTTATTTTCTCTAAAAAAATATTTATACTTTCAAGCCAACCGAGCCTGTTATTAATACTTTTTACATTTTCAGGATCCTGCTTCCATAAATGCGGATCTTTATTAAAAAGTCTTCTTGAATACTGTTTTAGATTCATCGATTTAAATGCATCTGCTGCATCATTTTTCAAACTGCCGAAGGCAATTGTCTGCTTCGATTCCGGATTCGTGAGGGATTCTTCCCTTTTTCCCGCAAGCTTTATTATAACCTTATCAAACGGCTCGATAAATTTTTGAATTCCATCGTGTAATAACTGTTCGGTAATAAAATCTATATCAATCCCGATTTTTTTAAGTTCACTGAAAATGTTTTTTGCTTCATCAAGATTATCTTCAATAGTATTCTCACGTATTTTTCCAATTGCCGTAAATGCTTCAATTGTTTTTTCAGGCATTGTATTCACCGTATCTCTTCCGATTAGAGGATCAACATAATATGTTTCGCTGTAAAGAGGATCCTTTGTACCGGTACTTGCCCAGAGAGGTCGCTGAACGTATGCTCCTTTATCCGCCAGCTTCTTCCATCTTTCCCCGCTGAATATTCTTTTATAGCTTTGATATGCAAGCTTAGCACTTGCTATTGCAGCTTTCCCGAAAAGAAGTTCAGGTTTTGCAGAATTATTTTCCAAATCTCCCGATTTTATTTTATGCCCGATGAGCTGATCTGCGAGCACATCGATCCTGCTTAAGAAAAAGCTTGCAACCGATTTTACATCATTTACCGGTTTTTCTTCCGCACTTCTCCTCTCAAGCGCTCTGATATAAGCTTCTGCAACAGCTTCATAACTTTTTATCGAGAAAAGAAGAGTAATATTTACATTTATCCCTTCGTAAAACATTTCTTCAATCGCGGGCACTCCGGCAGGAGTTCCCGGTATTTTTATGTAGCAGTTCACCCGGTTGACTGCTTTAAAGAAACGCCTCGCTTCATTTTTTGTCCCTTCTGTATCATGCGCCAGATAAGGAGATACTTCCAGACTTACAAAACCGTCAACTCCGCCTGTTTGATCATATACAGGTTTTAAAATATCGCATGCATCCTGTATGTCCTTAATCGTAAGCTCTTCATAAATTTCCTGAAGTGATCTTCCCTGGCTGGCAAGCAATCTTATCTGTTCATCATAATCATTCCCTTCAGAAATTGATTTGCTGAATGTGCTCGGGTTTGATGTAATTCCTCTTAAGCCTTCGGTTAATCTTTTCCTCAGTTCTCCGCCAGTTATTTTTTGTCTTGTAAGATTATCAAGCCAGTAGCTTTGACCGTACTCTGCCAGTTTTAATAGATTATTCATGTTTCACCGTTTTTTAGAAAATTGAAGGAACATCGTTTATGATATTGACTTAAATAATAGATGCTGAATCAAATTAAAGAGATACAAATATAGAGCTATTTGGTAATAAGTTTTATGATTTAAGGAATAGCAAGAAAGAAGAAGATTTAATACGTCATGGTGCAATTGCATATATCAGTGAAGATAAAAACAACAGAACACGGATGATGCGGACCTGCCTGCTCGCCTCGTCTCCGACGAGTCGGAGCGGGCCCGCAAGGCAGGTTAGACGGATTTCCACGGATAAAATTGAATATGGTTTCATTCAAACTTTACATCTTTTCCTTTTTTTACCACGCTGCCTGTATATAACCAGGAAACCTGACGTAAGGTTAATGCCTGATCAAATTCAGTCAAGGCAGAAATGCAGTCGGCGGGAACAACAATATTATACCATCTTAGTCCAGCTGAAGCTGCCGTATGTGCTACACAAATGCTTGAGACCGTTCCCACAATAACCAGGTTTTCAATATTCCAAACGCGGCTCAAGTAATGATCCAGGCTGGTGCCGTAAAATCCGTCGTAACGGTTTTTAACACAGACAAGATCATCCCGGAGAGGCTTTAGTTCTTCAATAATTTCCCATCCCCAGCTTCCTTTGCGGCAGTGCTCCGGCCAGATTGTCCATTCTTTATCGCCTTCAAAATGAGTGTCCTGTGTATATGCAACATGGACATGAGTTTTACGCGCAGACTCAATTAATTTTTTTATAGCTGAAATAGTTTCCTTTGCAGAAGGTACCAGAAGTGCTCCTCCTTCTTTGACAAAATCATTCTGCATATCTACAATTATCAATGCGGTTTTGCCTGATTCCAGTTTTACTTCGTCTTTAAAAGGAATTTCCGGTACTTCTACAGTTTTATTAGGAATAAATTGAAAGGTCATTAAAAAAATATTTTTTGTATTTAAAAACTTGAGCGGAAGTATCACTTCCGCTCCACATAGATAATGCCTATTTAATTTGTCAATCAATAATTTGAACAGAGCTTGCCTGCGGTCCTTTCTCCCCTTCCTGCTCAAAGAACCTGGCTCCTCTTCCTTCTTCAAGTTCTTCAAAGTCTTTGTTCAAAAGAGAATTTTTATGAAAATATATTTCTCTCCCATTAATTGTCCGTAAAAATCCGTATCCTTCTTCGGGAAATATTCTCGAAACAATTGCCCGCACTTCCTGCTCGGGATGCGATTTAACTTCTTTCCTCTGCAATGATACCAGCTTCTGCAGCTGCTTCCTTGCGGCATCAAATGCATCCCTGATTACGGTAGGAAGCGAATCGTGCATATCATTATTCCCCGGTTCTTTGCTGATTACGATTTCATGTCCGGGCGGAACAGTAATATCGACTCTTACACGGTATCGATTCCCTGTTCTTACATTCCTGTGAGGTTTTTCAATTGCTACCCTGCAGCCGGTTATATAATCGCATACTCTTTCCAGCTTATCAACTTTTTCATATATCAACGATTTTATCATTTCATTCTTTGGTACATCACGAAAAGAAATTTCCAAAGGTCTCTGCATGAATTCCTCCGCGTATATTGTTCGACAAAAATTTTTTATTTTATTATAGAGTAGTATTTGGTTGGAAGACATATTAACTCAAGTTAAACCTGAAAATCAAAATTAATTGAGTGTTCATAATCTCTGATATATTTTTAATGAATTTTCCTGTCATAGTCAACTGTTTTATATATCCTGTGATAAAAAAACATTGCAGCAATAATCAAATTATGTTGTTTTGTTAAATTTTTGCTAGTTAAATTAACTAAAATGGTCAAGAGAGTGTTCCAAGGAATTTGTGAGGAAAAGCTTATTC
>DAISZW010000273.1:0-3343 GCA_036824595.1 Ignavibacteriaceae bacterium | reverse complement strand
TTTAGAACTTTTCTAATTCAGATTACTTAAGCAGGATCATTTTCTTTGTTTGAACAAAATTCCCCGCGGTTAATTTATAAAAATATACACCGTTCGAAAGGCTGCCTGCGTTAAAAGCAACCTCATATGTACCGGCCGGCTTCTCTTCATTTACAATTGTGTCGATTTCATTTCCTATAACATCATAAATTTTTATTGTAACAAATTGCCTGCTGCCTACTTCATACTGGATATTTGTACTTGGATTAAACGGATTCGGATAATTCTGATATAATACATATGATTTTTTAATGAGGTTATTATTTTCAGATCCCGCAATTCCGTTCCATCCGGCTAATGAAGCCCAAAGCCACCACGCCGCATAAGCTTTTAAATTTCCATTTAAAGCTTTGGAATGCGCTGCCGAACAGCCGTACCAATCCACATTTTCCTGATGAGAATTCTGCCAATCTTCCGCCCAGTTTTTATCTTGAGTGCCGTCATTATTACTGTCATAATCGCAATTATCGTCGGCCATTTTATCAAGATAAAAATTTCCATCAGGATCATACGACTCAATATCAGCAAAATCATACAATATTTTATTATTATTCCTGCAATGTCTTCTAATCTGTTCATTCCTTTGGTTAAGATCCCCGTCAACTCCAGATCCGTCTAAATGCCCTGTCATATAAACAAATTGAACTGCGGGAAATGAATCTTCGAGCGCCGACATTAAATTAAGATAAGTTATAATATGATTTGAATCGCTTGTACTTGCTTGTCCGCACCAGCTCCAGATAATTACATTTACATCGCTGTTTGCCGGATTATTTAAAAACTCGTATGTTAATTCAGCCCATGTGGTGCGATCCGGATTTCCAAGATCGCCCGACATTGCGTAATCGTGCAGATCCAATGCACCATCATTTCCGCCGTTATTGAATGCATACTGCGCTCCTTTCCAATCACTCAATCCCTCCATTCCGGTAGTAAGCTGACTCCCGTGAGAGGTATGCTGGTAAGCTATATGAAGCTTAGCTTTTGCACTGTCAATACATTCGACAGGAATATTATTCAGCCGTGTACAATTGTGGTCGATTATTAATCCCTGGCCGTATGAAAATGCGGTAAAACAGACTAAAAAGGAAAGGGTAAAATATTTGAAATGATGCTGTAGAGCTTTATTCATTTCTCCTCCCGTTTGTTATAAAATATATTAAGATCAGCGCTTTGAGCAACGCAGATGTGAGGCAATTTTTATGCCCTAAATTGTTTTATTACCGATAAATAACGTGAGTACAAAGAGGTAAAAAGGATAGTCAAGCGGAATAAAAGTCAAAAAATCGCTGGTCTTTGCTGCTAATTTATTGTCGACGATTCCAGTCTATTCTTCAGTTGAACAGCGGGGGGAAAATTTGGTTTAATTGCTAGACATCTTTGCAAAAATTTTTTTGATTCCTCTATTTTATTTAGATCAAAATTAATTTTTGCCAACCCGTAATATGCTTCGGCATACTCCGGGAAAAGAGTTATTGCTTTATTAAAATTCTGCCCTGCTTTTTGATAATCTTTATTCATTTCATGAACAGCGCCAAGCAGATAATATGTCTGCGACGAATTGTTGTCGATTCTCAAAGATTGATTCAGATATGCGAGTGCATTTGAAGCTGAACCTCTCTGCGCCATTTGAACTGCACTTTGATTTAAATAAGAGACTTCTTTCGGCTGGATATGAGTGTGCGACGGACTGTATTTAAATATCTCCAGAAACTCAGCCGCATTTACAGGAACAAAAACAGGATTATCGTTCACTACTTCAAACCAGTTCCTTAAAGCAGCTATATAATCTATTTTATTCTCTTCCAGATATTTGTTTAAATATTCCGAATAAGAACGTTTGTTTATCTGATCAATTAATTCAGGCGTTATTAATCCTGCCATATCAACAATTTTTCGCTCGCTGTAAAATGCAATTGCACCGACATCATGAGTTGCAATCACAGCCGATTCATCAGTGTTTTTCTCCAGCCATTTCCCCGCTGCAACGTGCCGATCATTATGATACTTGCAGAAAAAAGTATATTCATCAAGCGAATTGAAATTCTGATGAACGGACACTCCAACGGCTATTAATGCATATAAAATAAAAATAGCATTCGGCAGCTTTATTCTTCCGTTTGCTATGCGGACACAAATAAAATCGATAATGAACTTAACTCCGGAAACAGCTATGATAATATAAAACGGAATTACCGGCATCAGATACCTGCCGAACCTATGAGCGAACGGAAGCTTTATGTAATACACTGTAATTAAGCCGAAGATGAAAAAGAGAAGAACAAACAATCCATTATGTTCTTTTTTAAATAAAGATTTCAGAATACCATATACGCCAATAAGAAAGGGGATCCAGAATAAAGAAAATTCAGATTGAGTAAAGTAGCCGATTACCTCATTTTCAAGAAATGAAGCACGGTCATTATTTTGGTAGTATTCAAGCTTAGCGCTGTATGTATTAGGAAGTATGGAGCCTGAAAGAAAATAATTAAATACGAAATAACCGGCTAAAAAAAATAAAGCTGTAGAAAACGCGGTGATAATCCCTTTCGGTTTTTCATTGACTGCCGCAGCATTTTTTTGTCCTATTTTTTTCCTGAAAAAATATTCCTGAAGTAAATAATCGAAGATTATTGCTCCCCATAGAACCAGGCCGTCCGGCCGGCACCAGATTGTTAATCCTAAAAATATTCCCAGCAAAATCATTTTTTTGCTTTGATATGCTAGAAGACTTGCCGCAACAAAGAAGATAAACATGGATGTTTCCATCCCGGAAACATTAATCAGATTTAATTTAGGCTGAAGTGCCACAAGCAAGGCAGTGAAGAAAACAAGAATATGCACGGGCTGCGTCAATTCTCCGGCTTCCGGCCGAATTATTTTCTGAAAAAGTTTAATTATAATATAAACCAGAAGAACGCCGAAAATTATTCCAACTAAGTAGCTTAAAATAAATTCATTCTTGATTATTATATAAAATACAGAAACAAGAAATGTATAAATGGGAGAAGTAGAGCCTGATGTTGCCAGCTCATCTTTATAATATGAAAAACTTCCGAAGCTGACCAGGTTTTTTGCAAAGGTGAGATGAATCCAGGGGTCATCAAGGGGAAAACCAAAAAAACTGTTTGTCCCGAATGACGAATAAATAAAATAAATTCCTGCGGCGAGTGCAGCAATAACCGGAAGAAATTGAAGGTATTTTAACTTCACCGTTAATGGTTTAAAATAAATCAGCTCTTGGTTTTTGGCTGGCTCAGTTTTCTTCTGCTTCCGAGCAGAAGTATTCTTTCTTCCTTTTTTT
>DAISZW010000272.1:0-3345 GCA_036824595.1 Ignavibacteriaceae bacterium | reverse complement strand
ATATTGAATGGTGTTTTCGATTGGGTATATGAGGAGGAATTTTCAATTATTGAGGGATGGGAATGGTCGTCTGACAACAGAAACATTGCATTCTGGAGATTGGATCAATCAAAAGTTCCGGAATTTAATATTATAAATTGGGATTCTTTATATCCTCAGGTAACCACAATGAGATATCCTAAACCAGGTTTTCCGAATTCATTGGTAAATATTGGTGTTGTTGATATAAACACTCAAAAAACAACATGGATGGATATAGGCAGTGAAACAGATATTTATATTCCGCGGATTAAGTTTACTGGAAATCCGAAGCTCCTTTCAATCCAAAAACTAAACCGCCTGCAGAACAAACTTGATCTCCTTTTTGCCGATATAAGCACAGGAAATTCCAAATTAATTTTATCGGAAAGCGACTCAGCGTGGGTGGAAGTTTATGATGATCTTCATTTTCTGAAAGGTAAAAATCAGTTTGTATGGTCATCCGACAGGGATAATTTTCATCATCTTTATTTATTCGATTATGAAGGAAATCTGATTAAACAAATAACTAAAGGGGACTGGGAAGTAATTAAGCTTGTTTCGGTGGATGCTGAGAATCGAAAAATTTATTACATCTCAAACGAAGGGGGAGTAATTTATAGAAATCTTTTCTGCATTAATTTCGACGGATCGGGAAAAAGAAAAATAACTCCCGAAAAAGGAGAGCATAAAATTGATTATTCGCCAAGCAACAATTATTTCATCGATTATTATTCCAATCCGGCTCAGCTAAAAATAACTTCTTTGAGAGATTCCGAAGGAAATTTAATAAGAAATTTGAAAGTTCCCGATATGTCATTCTATGAAGAGTACAATTTATCAGCTCCTGAATTTTTTAGTTTTACTACATCAGACGGAGTTGAGTTGAATGCAGAAATAATTAAGCCGATAAATTTTGATGAGTCGCAAAAGTACCCGGTTTTAATTTATGCTTACGGCGGTCCCGGTTCGCAGTTAGTTGAGTATTCGTGGGGGGGATCGGATTATTTGTGGCACCAGCTGTTAAATCAAAAAGGCTACATAATTTTTATGCTGGATAACCGGGGCACAGGAGGAAGAGGAAAAAAATTTCAAACCACGGTTTATAAAAACTTAGGTTATTGGGAAGTTAATGACATGGTTGAAGGAGCAAAATATTTAGCTTCGCTTCCGTTTGTTGATGAAAATAGAATCGGCATCTGGGGATGGAGCTACGGCGGATATTTATCTTCTTTATCACTTATGAAAGCAGCCGATTATTTTAAAACTGCAATAGCTGTCGCTCCTGTTACTCATTGGAAGTTTTATGATACAATTTATTCGGAAAGATTTATGCAGACGCCTGCTTTAAATCCGGAAGGATATGAAAACAGTGCTCCGATTAATTTTGCTGATAAGCTTAAAGGAAATTTGCTTTTAGTTCACGGCACAGGCGATGACAATGTGCACTTTCAGAATTCGGTTGAATTAATGAACAAACTAATTGAGGAGAATAAACAATTCCGCACTATGTTTTACCCCGGAAGAGACCACAGCATCTCAACCATGAATAGTTTAATACATTTGTATAAATTAATGACTGAGTACATACTGGAAAATTTATAGATTCAGCCGTATTAATTAAGATTCCGCCTTAAATAATGATCGGGAGCAAGCCGGCTTTTATTCAATACCAAAGAGAGATATTTTAAAACTTCATTTTTAATTTTTTAGGAAAAAAGATGGCCGATAAAAAATCGATTGATACTTGGAAACATCATCTGCAGGAAGAAATTGATGCAGGATTTCTTTACAGGAAATTAGCAGATAAAGTCAGTGATCCTAAAAGAAAAAATATTTATACCAAAATAGCGGAAATTGAAGATAAACATGTTGATGTTTTCAAAGAGCTCCTTGAAAAAAACGGTGTCAATCCAAAAAATTTAAAACCATCTGCTCAGGCAAAAATTCTTAACTGGGCTTCAAATAAATTCGGCAACTGGATTTTACTAAAAGCTCTTATGAATGAAGAAGCTGTGGGAGTTAAATCATATCTTGATCTTTATAAAAAAACTGAAGACAAATCTACTCAGGCAGTTGTGCTGAATTTGGCAAAAGAGGAAGCCGGGCATGCATACAAGCTCATGGAAATTAAAGGAGTGTCCGGGGAACCATGGCACAAATCGGAATCGGGCGGAATTTTAAGGAATGTTGTTTACGGTTTTAATGACGGGCTTACGGCAAATTTCGGATTGATAGCTGGAGTAATTGGCGCCAGCGTAGATCCCCATATTATTTTGATATCCGGAGTTTCCGGGATGATAGCGGATTCCTTATCCATGGGATCATCGGGCTACCTGGCTGCAATAAGCGAAAAAGAGGTTTACGATAATGAAAGAAGAATGGAAAAAGAAGAAATTCTTCTGATGCCGGAACTAGAAACACAAGAGCTTGCATTAATTTATGAATCGAAAGGAATGAGCAAAGCAGACGCCAATGCAATGGCTGCCGAAGTAATGAAAGACCCTGCACAGGCATTAGAGGAGAAAGTAAGAGAAGAGCTTGGAATATCGGAAAGGAGTTTAAGTCCTTTTAAGGAAGGTTGGATAACCGGAACTGCAACCGCTTTAGGCGCTTTAATTCCTGTCTTTCCTTTTTTCTTTTTTTCAGATACAACGGCTATATGGATTTCATTTATTATTTCGATGCTGGCTCATTTCGGGGTTGGCGCAGCCAGAAGTTTTTTTACAGGCCGCGGCGTTTTCCGGAGCGGTTTTGATATGTTTATTGTAGGATTCGGTATAGCGGCAATCGGATATTTTATCGGGGAATTAATTTCTAGAATATTATAATTTACCTCAGAAAATATTCATATTTTAGTCTTCTGCTTTAATTATTTATTAGTTAATGCCCCGGTAGCTCAGCAGGATACCTGCCCGACTTGCAAATAAATTCAGATAGAGTCGGGCAAGGCGGGGAGCGACGGTTTCCTAAATTTTTTTTATTATGAAAAAATATTTTGTATATATATTGAGAAGTAAAGTAAAAGAAGTAACCTATGTTGGCCATACAGACAATATTGGAAGAAGATTAGTAGAACATAATTCAGGGAAAATCCATTTTTACAGGAAAGTATAAACCATGGGAATTAATTTATAAAGAAGAGTATAGTACAGCAGTAGAAGCCATTGAAAGAAAAAAATATTTTAAGACTGCAGCAGGAAGAAGATTACTGAAGAAAATATTATCGCAAATAACTGCCCCGGTAGCTCAGCAGGATAGAGCGACGGTTTCCTAAACCGCAGGTCGGAGGTTCGAATCCTCTCCGGGGTACAAAGTCGTGAATTA
>DAISZW010000102.1:1716-12084 GCA_036824595.1 Ignavibacteriaceae bacterium | reverse complement strand
GCAACAATAAGCAATGCTAATGAAGAGAGCCCTCCATTATCATCATCATCATTCCGCCCGAACATTAAAGCCCAGCCTGCCATTTGTGCAATATATGTAATTGTACCGACCAGGGTTGCAGCGATTGTACCGGTAAGAATATCCCTGTTTTTCACATGAGATAATTCGTGGGCAATTACTCCCGCTGTTTCGTTGCTGTCTAAAATTCTTAATATTCCCGTCGTTGCGGCAACCGCAGCATTCTGAGGATTTCTCCCGGTTGCAAAAGCATTCGGCGTTGCATCTTCAATAACATAGACTCTCGGCATCGGCAGGTTTGCTCTGGATGCAAGCTCCTCTACCAAAGTATAAAGTTTGGGTGCGGTTTCCCTGTTTACTTCTTTTGCTCTGTACATCGAAAGAACAATTTTATCCGAAAACCAATAGGTACCGAAGTTCATTATTAAGGAGAAAATAAATGCAATAGTCATCCCTGTAGATCCTCCAAGCAGATACCCGACCAAAAGGAAGAGGATCATCATGGCAGTCATTAAAAATACAGTTTTAAGCATATTCATCTTCTAATCTCCTTGTTAAGCAATCAACTTTAAAATTTCATACCAAAATTAAAAAATGCCCTTTCTTTAAGCAAGGCGGACAGATGTGCATTGTGGGGGAGGGAATAAGGGGATAAAGGTATAAAGGAAATAAAGGGAACCTATACCTTATACCTTTATGCCGCTATACCCTATACCCCTATACCTTTACACCCTTTGCTTTACTGTGTTCCGGACCTATTCTTTTCCGAGGACCTTTTTCTTGTAAGGAGATAAAGAAGGATGATTATCAAAACTGCAATAATAATATAAATCCAGTTGAATCCGCCCGGGGAAACTTCATCCTTCCATTCCGCGAGTTTTACTTCAATACTATCTTTTTGTGAATCGGAAAGCATATTATTTTCAACTAGGAAAGGAACCCATGTCTGCTTCACGTTTCCGAACCATATCGTATCGGCCAGAGTTTTATAAGAATTTTCCGATTCCTCTTCACCTTTCACTTCTTTATTCTTTAATTCATCATCCACATAATCGGAGATGGATTTAGCAAATTCATTTCCGTTGGAGAACTTAGCAAGATTAATTCCCCGGGTTTTAAATTCTTCGTCTACGGAATTCCACGCTTCTTGTGTTATTGCCGCATTCCATCTGTTAAAAGCCAAATCTATTTCTTTAAGATAATTTACATTTTGATTTTTTTCAGAGTAGATCTCGATAATTTTGGGCCCGACATTTTTCCATATTTTTGCAAAATCCCTTTCTTGCCTTCTAATCTCCTCAATATCATCCGGCTTTAATGTTGTTATTTCAAGAAATCTGATATTGTCATTTATTGCTTTCTGTACATTTGAAATGATATTTGCTTTTTGAGCTTCCGAATAGACTTTTTGTTTTTCCGCAGCAGTCAGCTCTTCTTTTACTCTGTATGATGCGGGCATTAAACTGTCGAGCATTGTCATTACCAGATTATCCCTCTCCCTTAATGAGGCTTTCAGCTGGGCAATGCTGGTTTCCAGTTGGGCGATTTTTTCCCTGTCCTTTTTGCTTTGATCATCAAGCAGCTGAACCCGATTTATTAACTCGGTATTTTTTGCATTTAATTCATCAACCTGCAGCCGGAGTTCGCTTACCTGTGTTTTTAATACAGTAATTTGGGTAAAATCTCCTTTTCTCAGCGTTAAAGCATTTCTTAAATTTTCGATAGATGAATTAAAATCTTCAGGATAAAGACTTTTATCCAGCAGTCCTTTATTGGCGAATGATTCATTTCTGAAATCTTCAATTTGTACTTGTATTTCGGATAATTGCTCTAATGAATCGGCATCTTCAATTGATTGTCTTATTTCCTGGTATTTTGCTTTGAAATCCTGAACAATTTTGTAGTCGGATTGTGCATGCAGTAAAATGCCGAAAAAAAAGAATATAAAAGCCGGGCTTAATAAAAACAGGAAATGCTTTTTCATTTATCTTCCTCCTCCTCTTTTTCTGCTATTCCCTCATGCGTTAAATTAATCTTTTTACCGGAGTAGATAAGTTCTATATACGGCGGTCTTTGGTTAAAGGCAGGATCGTCAATTCCAAGAGTATCGGAGACGGCTATTTTATTGTTAAGTTTTAGTGCACCGTTGTCTGCATTAAAAACGTAAACATTTTTAAAATTATCGGCTGTAATAAAATAATAACCTTTTACATTTCTTATTACTCTTAAATCTTTATCCATAAAAGAAAGTGAATCCCCGGTTTCCTCAATGAATAACTGCTTTGCGTTAAAAGAAAGTATATACTGTTTCTCCCGGGCATTCCCATTTTCATCTACTGTTATGACCGATTCAACAGGCCATCCAAAATCGGCCGGTTCTAAAACAAGCGATGAACATGCCGAAAAAAATAAAGGAAGCAAAAGAATTATTAGAATTTTAAGCTTCACTATCCCTCCATTGCAATTATTGTAAATAATTTGGTAAGTTCTTGGTAAAAAATATGTTAACTGAAATACATATCAAAATAATAGAAATCACAATTCTGTTTTCTTCTCGAAAATTTTTAAAAGGATTCATTCAATTGAGGAAAGGAATTCCGAAATATTTTTTCACTTGCCTTTATTTTATATTATAATTAAATAACAGATGAATTTTTAAGGAGTTATGTGAAAAAATTATTCTCATTTTTGTTCGTCCTGAATTCTGTATTCTCCATCAATATTTTCCCACAGACTTACCTTTATGAATTTCTCAGGCTCGATATGAGCGCCAGGGCAGGGGCTCTTGCAGGCAGCTTTATTTCAAATAACGACGATGCAAATGTAATTTTCTACAATCCGGCCGGACTTAAGCTGCTCGCTGAAAATCCTATCTCATTTTCCTTTGCTAAACACCTTCTTGACATCAATCTTGCCAGTATTTCCTATTCAACGGAGCTGACAGGTATCGGGAGAATCGGTGCCGCAGTTAAATATATCAATTATGGAACTTTCACAAGTGCGGATGAATTCGGAAGACTAGGAGATGAATTTGGCGCCGGTGATGTTGCATTCATTCTGGGATATGCTAATGAACTGGATATGAATTTTTACTACGGAGGTAATCTTAAAGTAATTTATTCCAGCATTGAAAAATATTCTTCAAGCGCACTTGCGGTTGATCTCGGGCTTCATTATGCATTCCCTGAACAGATGATCAATATCGGGTTTTCAATTTTAAATTTGGGCGGCCAGATTTCGGCATATGATAAAACAAAAGAAGATTTACCTCTTGATATTGCATTCGGCATATCGAAAAAATTAGAACATCTTCCGTTAAGGCTTTCCTTAGATTTCCATAAATTAAACGAAGAACGGGATGATTTTGTGCAGCGCTTTAAAGCGTTTGCGGTTGGAGCTGAATTTTCTTTGAGCAGAGTGCTGCGTTTAAGATTAGGTTATGATAATGAAAAAAGATCCGAACTTAAAGTAGGATCTTTTGCAGGAATAGCCGGTTTCAACGTCGGCTTGGGCGCCGTGATTTCCGATTACAATTTTGATTACGGCTTCTCGTCATGGGGTACGATCGGTGCAATTCACAGAATAAGTGTTTCCACGGTACTGTAAATTACCTTTTGAAAGGTTTCTCGAGATATTCTTTTGCTAATGTATGAGACCTTCCGTATTCTCTCATATCCAGCAGTTCTTTATAATATTTTACAGCTTCTTTTCTTTTACCCAACATATCATTTATCATTCCCAGGTAAAGATATGAATTGATTAAAAATCCCGATTCATTTTCTTTATCAATTTTTTTTGATATCCGGGCGCATTGATTAAAAAAATATTCAGCCGAATCAAGCTGTCCTATATTCCTGTAATTATAAGCTATGTAGTAATGGGCTTCGCGTTTCACTTTGTTTTGGCCAAACCCCCTATAGCCGTTGCCTGCTTTTAATAATATATTTTTAAATACCCTGGAAGCTGCGGAGTAATCTCCTCTTCTGGCTTCAATTCTCCCTGCCCATCTTTGGAAAACAGGATTATCCGGGAAATCTGCGGTAAGCATTGAGGCATATTCGGCAGCTTTATAGGGATTGTCTTCATAGTTGAAATAAAGAGTCATCAAGAAATAGCGGGCTTCATATTTGGCAAACTTTCCTTTCATTGCAGTATTGTGAAGCTGGTTGATTCCTTTCTCCTTGTCGCCTGAAGGGAAAAAAATCATAAGCGGTTTTATAAGCGGGTATTGCTCCGGTATAACCGCGGCATAATAGTCATAAATTCCAAAACCAAGCTGTACATCGACATTATTAGAATCTAATTCGGATGCTCTCTGAACAATCGGCAGCGCTTCTCTGCCGTCATCTGCCGCCTTAATCCAGCTTTCTCTGAATGCCCTTAATCTTCCCCTAAAGCCGATAGAACCTCCTTTGAAAAATAATGCATCTATATTCTCGGGATCTTTTTCCAGAATTTCATCGCACTGATAAATTACATCTTCGAGCTTTTGGAAAAAGATATCATCAAACGATTCATTATCCGGGTTCAGCATTATCTTCCACCAGTCGATCATTGCGAGAAAGAATCTTCCGGAAGGGTGTTCGGGAAAATCTGCAATGATCCTTCTAAAAGTTTTTTCAGCTTCCTCGAATTGTATATTATATATTTGTTTAATCCCTTCTGCGGAAAGAGAATCAAGTAGTTTATTTTGTGAATTTGATGTGCTGAAAAGCAGAAAAAGAATGATAAGTAAGCGATCTATTTTCATATATTTATTGCTAAATAAAAAAAGCGGAGAAAATTTGATTTATTCCTCCGCTTATACATATCAAATGCAAAAATGTTGCCTATTTGTAAAGTTTATTAAATAAATATTCTGCAATTCTATCGCTTGCAATCCTTTCCTGGTTCATAGAATCTCTTTCCCTGACAGTAACTGTGTTATCGGATAAAGTTTGTGTATCAACCGTTATGCAGAATGGAGTTCCCGCTTCATCCTGTCTCCTGTACCTTCTGCCGATTGCACCTTTATCATCATAAAATACTTTTAAGCTTTTCCGTAAATCTTCTTCTATCTTTATTGCGATAATGTCCATTCCATCCTTATTAACCAATGGAAGCACTGCAGCTTTAATAGGGGAAAGTTTAGGATGAAATTTAAGAACTACTCTTGTTTCATCTTTTACTTTCTCTTCGTTATAAGCATCAATAAGGAAAGCCATAAATGACCTGCTTGCACCTGCAGATGTTTCAATAATAAAAGGCGTTATTTTATTCTTAGATTCTTCATCATAGTACTTTAACGATTTCCCGGAAAACTGTTCATGCCTGCTTAAATCATAATCGGTGCGGTTGTGGACTCCCTCAATCTCGCCCCAGCCGAACGGAAATTCATACTCAATATCTGCAGCTTCTTTTGCATAATGAGCGAGCTTATTTGCCGGGTGGTCATGAAATCTCAATTTATCCCTGTTCATCCCGAGTGAAGCAAACCATTCTATTCTTTGCTGTTTCCAGTAATCGTACCATTTCTTGTCTTCTTCGGGATTTACAAAATACTGCATCTCCATCTGCTCAAATTCCCTTGTACGGAACAGGAAATTTTTCGTGTTAATCTCATTCCTGAATGCTTTCCCGATTTGTGCAATGCCGAAAGGTAGTTTCTGCCTGGCTGAACCTTGAACATTTAGAAAGTTGACATAAATTCCCTGGGCAGTTTCGGGTCTGAGATATACAACCGAACTTGAATCTTCTACCGGTCCTATGAAAGTTTTAAACATTAAGTTGAATTGTCTTGCGGAAGTAAACGTTTCTTTGCCGCCGCATTGAGGGCACGTTAGTTCCGATAAAATTAATTTGTTCAATTCCTGATCTTCCAGCAGCGCAGCAAATGCAGATTCCATGTATTCCATTGTTTCGTTTCTGCGGTCATATATGGATTCAAACTTCTTCAGCGATTCGGGATTATTTTTTACTTTATTTTCCAGGCCGTTAATTGCTTTTTGTTTTTTCTTTTGAGATACTGATTCTGCAAGAATATCCGTCCGGAACCTGGATTTGCAGTTCTTGCAGTCAACCATCGGATCGGTAAAGTTTTCAACATGGCCTGATGCTTCCCATACTCTTGGATGCATTAAGATTGCCGCATCTATTCCCTCAATATCCTCCCGGTATGTCATGGTTTTCCACCATTCCTGCTTAATGTTCAGCAGCAGTTCTACGCCAAGAGGTCCATAATCCCAGCAGCCGTTTAATCCGCCGTAAATTTCACTTGATTGAAATACAAATCCTCTTCTTTTTGTAAGCGATACAATTTTATCTAGCAGCATTCCATTCTGGATATTTTCTTCTTGAGTGCTGATGATTATTTCCTCCTAGTTTAAGATTAAATTGTCCGTAAATATATGAGAATGCATTTTAAATGGAAAGAATTTATTCTGAGTAAAGAAGCGGAAATTGAAATTGAAGGTTTTAGAAGAACATATTGATTTATTCTTTGGGGAATATTTATCTTTATAAAAGTTAACTAAAATTTTATGCCCTATACTCAAGTATGTCCGGAATGCGGATTCCGGTCCGGTACGAATCAGGATATTTGTCCTAACTGCGGAACAAAAAAACAGATGAGTATCGATGAATCGAATGCTTCAGAAATTATATACGATGAAATTGATTCGAGAATTGATTTTATTGAAAGACCTTCCTTATATGTTAAAATTCTTGTCAGCTTAGTAATTCTGTCTACCGGAATTTTTCTTCTCCCTGATTTTTTAGCCAAGAGTGAAACCTTCTGGATGATTTATGCAGTCGCAAATGTCTTTACTGTAATAAAAGCAGCCGATCATCAATTTGAAAATCTGAATGGAATTTATTTCTTTTCCAAATTACTGCTGTGCATCTACGCGGGAGCCGGAATCGGAAATATAATTGCCCATACCGGAATAAGGAATTTTCCCATAAGCTATTATTTTAATCCCGAATTTCTTTACTTGCAGTTAATTAGTAAGAATATACTAATGATTGTCGGAGCAGTTGCAGGAGCGGGATTTTTCTTGTTTGCGAGTTATTTCAAAAAACTGATCGTATAAAATGATTTTCATATATGAATTTCTGATTTGGAATGAAATTAAGGTTTTCTATTAAGCATTCACCCGCAGACTGCCGCAGAAAGATAGCCTACTACTTTCATATAATCGCCGCTGGTGGTTCCTGAATTGTCCCGGTGAAGCACATAAGATTTCTTCTTATTCATTAAGATGGCGCTCTTCATCAGTGATAAAATAGGCCCGGCACCGCATGCTTCGCATCTTCCTGAATTAAAATCCTCTTCAAGCCCTTCAATGTCAAATGCACGCAGTCTGTGTTCAACTATTGAATCCATGTTGTCTGCAGTTGCTTTTGTATAGTAATGCGATAAATCGGAGCTGGCAACAATTAATGTATTTTCATCTGCTGCCTCAGAAATTTTTCCCGCAAGACCGTCGACGAACATCTTACCTTGGTCTCCCATTACAACTGGGACAATGCGGAAATTTTTAAGCACTATTTGAAGAAAAGGGATTTGCACTTCAACAGCATGTTCGTTTTCATGACCGATGCTTCCTCTAAATATACCTTTGCTTTTATCTGCAAGGAGACTGCAGACCGGTTCATCAAGTTCCACTATTCCGAGCGGAGTTTCAAAACCGGAACCATCATAAACAGAAACTCCCGGAAAATATTCTCTGTGGCTCGGAGAAATTATAATTACGGTTTTATAGATTTTATTCTTTATCTGGTTAAACGCGTACGCTGCAGTCCTGCCTGAATAAATATATCCGGCATGCGGCGAGATTAAACCGAAAATATTATCCAGTTTAATTTCGGGAATCGAGACTTCAAGCAGGATCTCGATTTCCTTTTTTAACTTATCAGGATTGGATGGATAGAACATTCCTGCAACGGCAGGTCTTCTGATCTTTTTAGTTTCCATCTTTAAAGTCCGATTCAGAAAAAATTACTGCCGTAAATACTTTTAAATTTAATTTCTTCAACATAAAATACTCCGGCATAAGTCCGGCTTTTTCACATAATGCAGCAAGAAATTGGTTTAAAGTTAAATTGTTTTTTGAAGCAACCTGCGGCAGAAGCAGTGCCTTGCGGTCCAGTTCCTCCAAAATTAATCCGTGTATTCCTAATTTTATTTCATCATAACTATTTATTTGTTCAGGCAAAGAGAGAACCGATATTTCGATTTTTACCTGGGTTAATTCGACGGGGGACAAAGGTTTAAAACGAGGATCATTAAATGCTGCCTGCCTGGCTGCATTGCACACCGTATCAAATAAACTGCTTTGAGAATATATATAGCCTATACATCCTCTGAGTTTTTCCCCGATTGTCAGGGTTACAAAAACTCCGGCATTCACTTTTAAATTCGGATAAAGATTGTAATCCGCTGAGGGCGGAGATGCTCCGCCGAAGAATGATTGAATAGACTGCCTTGCCTCTTCCAGCAATATTTTTTTTTCTTGAGCCGAAATTTCCATTTCAGGATTCCTGCCACAGAGTCTCGCTAATTTACTGCTAACTTATTGTTTTACTGAATAAACAACAAGTGTATCTTTTTCCTTAAGTAAAAAAAGGAGATTACCCTTTAAAAAAAAAGAATCCGGCAAAAATTTTCCGGATTCTTTATTTATTACTTCCTCTAAAATTGTTTTCCCCTCCGAAATATCAACCGCTTTGACAATGTTCCGCATACTTCCTTTTGCACTATGTTCCAATGCATTGAATAATATAATATCTCCGTACCTGGCCGCTTGAATCTTTCCCATTATAAAATTTCCTATGTTAATCTCATCCGGTAATTCAGGAAATAAAGATTTACCATCAGTTTCATTGTAATATTCAGGAAAAATAAATTCACTTACTTCGCTTTCTAATAAGTTTTCTTTAATCTTATTTATTTCTGAAGGATCTGTTCCTAATTCATCAATGACTTCTCCGGTTAAATAATTTAATGTAAAAAATTTTTTCCCTTCAAATAAAGTTTTATAACAATAAATCCTATCGGAAACGAAGAGAAAATTATGTTCATGACTTTCCCAGAGAATCGATTTTGAATTAATATCAAAAGCAATTATTCCCTTGTGAATGGGCATATCCGGTTTCACGTACTTATGGAAGAAAATTATATCCCCGTAGACAGCCTCGATTCCAATCCAAAACTTTTCATCAAGCTGAAGATTCTCAAATATCCTTTTCCCTTTGTTTATTTCGAGGCAGTTGAAGTATGCCTCCTTTAACGCAGTATCTCTTTCCTCAATGATAAGCTTCCCGGAGTTGGTAGGCAATATTCTCCACAATTGACGCTTGTGTGTAAATTCATATTCTTTTTTTAATTTCATAATGCCTGAAATCTTGCGGTAAAATGCCTTAGGATCGGGGCTTCATAAATAATTTCGTATCCCTTAAGCTTATCTCTTTTCCTGAAAACTTCAATAACTACTTCGCTTACATAATCTATATGACTCTGGGTATAGACTCTCCTCGGAATTGCCAGTCTGACCAGTTCCATCGGAGGCGGGATGAGTCTGCCGCTCTCATCATATTTTCCGAACATCAAACTTCCTATTTCAACTCCTCTAATTCCTCCCTCGATGTAAAGTTCGCATACAATTGACTGTCCCGGGAACTGCTCGGGAGGAATATCAGGCAGAAATCTTTTTGCATCGATATAAATGGCATGGCCTCCGGGAGGTTCGATTATCGGTATGCCTGCCGCTATTAATTTTTCTCCAAGGTATTCAACGCTTCTTATTCTATACTGAAGATAATGTTCATCAAGGATTTCAGCTAATCCCTGCGCCACTGCCTCCAGGTCTCTTCCGGCCAAACCGCCGTATGTTGGAAAACCTTCGGTAACTATCAATAAATTTCTGCACAGCAGTGCGAGATTCTCATCATTCATTGCCAGGAAACCGCCGATATTAGCCAGGCCGTCTTTTTTAGCGCTCATTGTTACGCCGTCGGCGTAGGAAAATATTTCCTGAGCAATCTCCAAAGCTGATTTATCGGAATAACCTTTTTCTCTCTTCTTAATGAAATAAACGTTTTCGGCAAAACGGCAGGCATCAATAAAAAGAGGAATGCTATACCGCTGAAGAATTTTTTTTACTTCCCGGATATTCTGCATTGATACCGGCTGTCCGCCCCCCGAATTATTGGTAATAGTAATCATGCACAAAGGTATATTCTCTTTCCCTTTTTCTTTAATAAACGATTCAAGTTTTTCCGTATCCATATTTCCTTTGAAGTCTGCTCTTATTTCAGGATGCTTCCCGGTTTCATTCAGCAGATCAACGGCTTCGGAACCTGTAAATTCGA
>DAISZW010000102.1:0-1616 GCA_036824595.1 Ignavibacteriaceae bacterium | reverse complement strand
GGATGCTTCCCGGTTTCATTCAGCAGATCAACGGCTTCGGAACCTGTAAATTCGATATTTGCTCTAGTTGTATCAAAATGGGTATTATTAGGGAAATATTTTCCCGGTCCTCCGACAATTGAAAAAAGTATTTTTTCTGCGGCACGCCCTTGATGCGTCGGAATAACAAACTTCATTGCAGTTATTTTTTTTACCGCATCTTCAAAGTTGTAAAAGCTTTTTGATCCCGCATAAGATTCATCGCCTCTCATTATACCTGCCCACTGCTCGGAGCTCATTGCAGAAGTTCCGCTGTCGGTAAGTAAATCGATCAGAACATCATCTGCATGAAGAAGGAAAGGATTGTATCCGGCTTCTTTCAGCAGTTTTTCTCTTTCTTCTCTCGTGGTGAATCTGATTGGCTCTACAGATTTAATTTTGAAAGGTTCAATGATTGTTTTCATATAAAAGTTTTAATTTTTTCAAAATATATTAAGTAAATTAGTAAATACTCAGATCAAAGATCAAAAAGCCGACGCAGAAAGATTCAAGAAAACAACTCTAAATTTGCCTTTTTACCTAAGGATGAATAAGTTTTTAAGTACTTTTTTCTATTCTGTTTTTAAACATTTTTCTTGGGAGGGAAAAAATGAGCAACTTAGAAAAAAATGGGACTATTCCGGGTGAAACAAACACAAATGTTGAGGAAGCACCTTTACAGGAATTATCCCATACAGATAAAGCTTCCGGAATGTTTTTCGAACCTAAAAGAACTTTCCAGATTGTTTCTATGTTTCCTCCAAAAACAGTTGATTGGCTGCTCCCTGTATTTATACTGCTTTTGGTTGTTTCTTTAACCCGGATTTTAGTAATGTCAAATGAAGAGATATATTTTAAAATTAAACAGAAACAGATACAGCAGGCGGAAAAAATCTTTGACGGAATGGTAGCCAAAGGGCAAATGACCAGGGAACAGGCCGATGAACAGCTGGAACAAGCTAAGGAAAGAATGGATATGGGGAGAGGGACAGCGGGAATAATTATACAGACAGTTTCTATCCTTGTGGTTGGTTTTATATTCTATTTTATTATTGTTGTTGTTTATTTTGCATCCGTCAAATTAATACTCAAAGGAGAGGGTACTTATAGATCAGCATTAATCGCTAACGGATTACCGTCTTATATATCGATGATGCAAATACTCGTTGCATCGATCCTCTCCCTGGTTTTCAGCAGGTTAATGAATGATACCAGCGCCGCTTCTTTTCTAAATCTTGACAAATCTGAAATTTCCGGTTTTCTTCTCGGCAAGATAGATCCATTATCAATCTGGGTTTATTCTGTGATAAGCATTGGTCTATCAAAAATGTTTAAATCTTCAACCACCGGAAAGTATTTTGCATTGGTATTCGGAATCTGGATTATCGGGAGCTTTCTTATATGGCTTCTTGGAAAAGCGGTCCCTTTTCTTGGTTTTTTGTCTGAAATGTAATTTCAGTTTTGAATATGGAAGTGCAGATTATTAAAAACGGATGAATTTTTGAACTTTATCAGGAGTATTTAGAAGTAAATTTCAGGGCAGAAAAATTGTGAAAATTGTATATTTGTATCATGTATTTGAACAGAGATTATGTACA
>DAISZW010000271.1:0-3361 GCA_036824595.1 Ignavibacteriaceae bacterium | reverse complement strand
TTTTTAGAAAATCCGGTTCGATATCTTCATGGCTAAAGCCATCTTTACGTCTCTTTGTTTCTGCCCCAGCCTAAAGGCTGCGATTACCTTATTCTTTTTTATTTATCATTGTCAACCTCCTGAAGGACGTTATTACTTCCTGCCGTTCAGATTGAACTCCCTGATCTTCTTGTCTAAGGTGGGTTTGGAGATTTTGAGGACTTCACACGCTTTTGTCTTGTTCCATTCCACTTTCTCTAACACTAACTTGATGTGCTCTTTAACTGCTTCATCAAGACTTAATTTTTCTTTCCCGTTTATCGATCTATACTTAACTTCCTGTTCCCCTATCAGACTTTCTTCACTCTCCGCAGGAATTGTTCTTAAAAGAATGCTCTCCTTCTTAAGCATATCACCTTCCGTTAAAACTACCCCCTGTAAAAGGATATTTTCAAGCTCGCGTACATTCCCCGTCCATTCGTAATTCTGGAGCATTTCAATTACCTCAAGAGGGACTTTCCGCACATTCTTATGAAGATCCCTGTTTATCTTTTTCAACAAATGCACTACAAGATTCGGAATATCACCCCGCCTTTCCCTTAAGGGCGGGACATCAATTGTAAATACTTTTAACCTGTAATAGAGATCTTCTCTAAACTTACCGGCAGAAATATATTTATGCAGATCCCGGTTGGTTGCGGCAACAATCCTTGCACGCATAGGGATTGTGGCTTCGCCCCCTACTTTTTCAAATTCTTTCTCCTGCAGCACTCTTAATAACTTTACCTGGATATTCGGAGATATTTCCGAAATCTCATCCAGGAAAATCGTGCCTTCTCCTGCCAGTTCAAATTTTCCTTTTTTATCTTTTACTGCATCCGTAAATGCCCCTTTTACATGCCCGAACAGCTCGCTTTCCAGCAGCGTCTCCGAAAGCGCAGTGCAGTTAACAGCTACAAAAGGCTCCTCTTTTGTTATTCCCGAATAATGAATTATCCTTGTAATTAATTCTTTCCCCGTCCCGCTTTCCCCCTGTATAAGAATGCTCACCCTGTTGTTTGAAACTTTGCCTATCTTTTTCAATATCTCTTTCATTGCCGGAGTTTTGCCGATCAAACTGCTCTCGAGCTGGTAATCATCCGAATCTTTTGAAATCGTAACCGATAGATGATCGCTCATCCGTTTCCCTTCAAGTGCCCTTTTTATAATTATCTTAAGCCTCTCAATATCAAGGGGTTTCTCGATATAATCATAAGCGCCCTGCTGAATAGCCTGGATAGTAGACGAAGTATTTTCATAGGCTGTTATTACTATAAAGGGAAGATTATTATTGATAGGTTTAATCTTATTGAGCAGGTCAATAGCGTTCATTCCGGGCAGCTTAAGGTCGGAAATTATCAGGTCTGGATTAGTTTTTTCAAATACCTGATACCCCGTTTCGGCATCCGGCGCAGTAACAACTTCATACCCGGCTTTCGAAAGAATTATTTTTAAAGATTCATTGATCGATTCATCATCGTCAATGATAAGTAGTTTTTCCAATTTCCCCCCGATTTGGTAAAATTATTTCAAAAATTGTTTCGCCCGGTTTAGAGGAAATTAATTTCAATATTCCGTTATGTCTATCTACAATATTTTTTGCTATAGACAAACCGAGTCCTGTTCCGCCAGATTTAGTAGTATAAAACGGCTCAAAAATGTCTTTATTGTCATTAATCCCGCACCCGCTGTCCTTGATATAAATATGACATTCATTGTCTGTCATTTCCGAATATATTTCTATTTCTCCGCTGTTGTTAATTGATTCAATCGAGTTTTCAAGAAGATGAATGAAAAGCGACCGGAGCTGCTGGGGATCTCCGTAAATATAGGCTCCCGAAGTATGGTTTTGTAAAGTTATATTGTGAGCAGCTAAAAGCGGCTTTATAAATTCATGAATATTTTCAATTGTCTTAGATAGATCTACATTGGAGAAATATAAATTCGGATTGTGTGAAAATTGCAATATATTCTTAAGGAGTTTGTCGAAGCGATTTACCTCTTTTTGAATGATTGAAAGGGATTTTCTGCATTCATCGTGAATTGATCCGTCCTGTTGAAGAAGATCTATATTTAATTTAATCGAGGTCAACGGGGTTTTAATTTCATGCGCAACATAAGCCGCCATTTTGCCTAAAACTGCAAACTTTTCGGCTTTGTTCAATTCAGACTCTGCCTCTTTAAGCTTGGTAATATCTTCTTTGGCAGCATAAAAATGAGTTATACTCCCGTTCTCATCTTTTAAAGGCCATATGACGGCTAATTCATAGTAAAGCTCACCGTTTTTTCTCTTGTTTATGAACTCACCCCTCCAAACATTCCCGGACCGGATTGTGTCCCAAAGTATTTTATATTCCTCGGATGTTTTTTTACCAGATTTTAAGAGTCTCGGATTTTTGCCAATCACCTCCTCTGCCGAATACCCTGTAACTTCAACAAACTTTGGATTGACATATTTAATCTTCCCCTCAATATCAGTGATTATCATTGAAACGGGAGTCTGTTCAATGATCTTTTTTAAAGCTTCATCTCCGAAGTCATCGTTGTTTCTTTTTGCATCATCCGCCCCAAAAAGATCGTTACATGATTGATGATAAATAAGGAGCTGATCCTGATTTATTAACTTTATGCAGGGAGTTGTAAATGATGAGCCCGGAACAGATGAAAAAATATGAGGATTATAAGAAAGTACTTTCCGGTATTCATCCGGCAACGATTCGCTTAAAAGCATGCCAGGCCGGAGTTCCTGCTGCAGTCTTGTTTTTGCTGAATGATTCAGATAAACGAGCCGGAAATCGTTATTCTCCGATTCCCAAAGAGATATAGGAATAGGAATATTATTTAAAATAATTTTATAATCAATTTTATTCTTCTTAAGGTGTGAACCTGGAGGGTGATTCTCACAATCAAAAGAAATAAAATCTAAAGGCTGCTTCCCGGCCTCCATTAGATCTTTCTTAATGTAGAATTTTTAAATGCCTAAAGAATGGCAAAAAGCCCTGTTTGTTATGCCCTCTTCCTCAAAATTTAGATGAATAATAATAATGAATTCTACTAAACAATTCAAGATTGATTTTTAAAAAATTTTATAAAATAACTGCGTTTTTAACAGTTATTTAGAGGTTTTAAACTTTTTTGCCCGGTTCAATTTTTTTAAACTTTTTCTGATAACCTGACTGCTTTAAAGATTCTGCCGTCTTCGATTTTTTAGTATGATACTTTATTAGGGTTATTGATTGCATCTTTTGTATTTGTTCTCAATAATTCCAACAATCTATTAAAGCATGAAAAAACTTAATCACAAAAACCTTATTTTATGTTTAACCTTAGTAACACACAAATC
>DAISZW010000101.1:7528-12185 GCA_036824595.1 Ignavibacteriaceae bacterium | reverse complement strand
TCCTAAATGAATCATCTTAGTCCCGGTATCTGCCTGCTGCATATTATTTGTAACTGCAACTGAATAAAACTCACCGATCGAGTTATCTCCTTGAAGAATGCATCCGGGATATTTCCATGTAATTGCAGAGCCGGTTTCTACCTGAGTCCATGATATTTTTGAATTAATGCCTCTGCATGCTCCGCGTTTTGTAACAAAGTTATATATTCCGCCTTTCCCATCTTTATCACCGGCATACCAGTTCTGCACGGTTGAATATTTTATTTGAGCATTATCCAGCGCAATCAATTCAACGACTGCTGCATGAAGCTGATTTTCATCTCTCCTTGGAGCCGTGCATCCTTCAAGATAACTTACATAAGAACCTTCATCTGCAATTATTAGAGTCCGTTCAAACTGACCTGTATTAGATGCATTAATTCTGAAATATGTTGATAACTCCATTGGACACCGTACACCCTTTGGGATATAGGCAAACGAACCATCACTGAAGACTGCGGAATTTAAGGAAGCAAAAAAATTATCTGTATACGGAACAACACTCCCCATATATTTTTTTACAAGATCAGGATATTTTTGAATTGCTTCGCTAATTGAACAGAAAATAATACCGAGTTCTGCTAATTTTTCTTTAAAAGTCGTAGCAACTGAAACACTGTCAAAAACGGCATCAACTGCAACCCCGGATAATCTTTTCTGCTCTTCCAGTGAAATTCCAAGTTTTTCAAATGTTTTTAAAAGTTCGGGATCAACTTCATCCAAACTTTTTAAATCCGGCTTCTTCTTCGGAGCAGAGTAATAAGAGAGATCCTGGTAATCAATAGAAGAGTACTTAACATTTGCCCAATGCGGTTCCTTCATTGTAAGCCATTGATTATATGCCTTCAATCTCCATTCAAGCATCCAATCCGGCTCATTCTTTATCGCCGATAATTGACTAATTATCCCTTCATTTAAGCCTTTGGGAAGACTTTCAGTTTCAATATCGGTTACAAATCCGTATTTATACTCTGTATTTGTAAGTTCTTCAATTTTAGTTACTTCAGTTGTGCTCATTTAATTTCCGTATCAATCAGTGAATTTAATTATGATAACAAACCTATGGAATCTGTACAAAAAAGTCAAGATTATTATAACTCATAGGATATTTCTTTGCTTTAATGGTCAAAAATGAAGCTAACTGCTTTTGTCATAATAAGATTAGAGAAATTCGTTTGGAAAAGGATTAAAAATCTTTAATTGTATTTATCTATTTAATGGATTAATTTGATATTTTATTTTTCAATTAAAATCTGGAAAAATTTTGGAAGAAAAGAATTTAGGCGAAGAGTCGGTTACAGGCAGCAGTGATGAGAATATAAATTCGCAGGATAAGCAAAAAGATCAGGGCAGCGATTATAAAACTCATAAAAAACACTACTACAATAAAAGGAGAAGATATTTTCCAAGATCAAAACAGATATCTTCTGAAACCCGCTCAATCAAGAAAATTTCATTGGTAATTCCGCTATATAATGAAGAAGAATCAGTTAATCCTCTTTCACATGAAATCCGGAAGGCTTTAAAACCTTTAAATATTAATTATGAAGTTCTATTTGTTGATGACGGGAGCACGGATAGTTCTTTGAATATCATAAAAGATATCTGCAAACAGGACAGAAGATTCAAATATATCAGTTTTAGAAAAAATTACGGAAAATCGGCAGCACTGCAGGTTGGTTTCAGTCATATTGACGGAGATTTAGTAGTAACAATGGATGCAGACCTGCAGGATGATCCGGCAGAAATACCAAACCTGATTAAGAAACTGGACGAGGGTTATGATTTAGTTTCCGGCTGGAAAAAGAAAAGGTATGATCCTTATATAAAAAAGATCTCTTCGAGGTTTTTCAACTTTGTCACTCAAATCTTCAGCGGAATAAAAATTCATGATTTCAACTGCGGACTTAAAGTTTACCGTAAAGAAGTTACAAATGACCTTAAGGTATACGGTGAACTGCATAGGTATCTGCCTGTGTTGGCGCACTGGCAGGGCTTTAAGGTGGGAGAAGTGGTTGTAGTTCATCATCCCCGGAGATACGGAACAACAAAATTCGGTACTTCCAGATTCTTTAAAGGGTTTGTAGATTTAATTACCGTTACTTTTGCCACCAGGTATATAAAACGTCCGATGCACTTCTTCGGTTTCTTCGGGGCATTTGCTTTTATGCTGGGATTAATTGTTAACGGGTATTTGACATACCTATGGATATCAGGCGGATATCTTAGTAACCGCCCCATGCTGTTTTTAGGTATATTGCTGATCATTGTCGGAGTTCAATTTTTTTCAGTCGGATTGCTTGGAGAAATGTTTGTACACAGTTTCCAGGATGAGAAAGAATATATAATTAAGGACAGGGGTTGAAATCAGCTGCCTTTGCACCATATTCCCGCAAACCTTTTATATCTCCTCTAAATAAAAAATCAGAATGCATTACGATCCGATAAAAAATATTTTTTCAAAAATCATTAAGAAGTATCCTTCGGTAAGGATTTTATTCTACAAAATCCTTGATATAATGTTTTTAAGAGCATGGTATGTAAAGAGGGAACTAATTACTCTAAGGAAAAAATTCGGGAATGAGCATATTGAAATTTATGATGCCGGGACCGGATACGGCCAATATTCCTACTTTATGCTTAAAAAAATAAAACCCTGTAGCATATATGCCGTTGATATTAAAGCAGATTGGATTGAAGATTTAAAAGATTTTTATGCACAAAATAATCTTGCAAAAATAAAATTAAGCATTGAAGATTTAACTGAAATATCTCATGAAAATAAATTTAATCTGATTCTCAGTGTTGATGTTATGGAGCATATTGAAGATGACATAAAAGTTTTTAAGAATTTCTATAAAGCATTGCAGCCCGGCGGTTTTCTTATGATTAATACACCTTCCAATTTCGGCGGCAGCGATACACATGATGAAAGTGATGAAAGCTTCATATCGGAACATGCACGTTCAGGTTATTCAAAAGAAGAATTGGAATCTAAGCTTCTTTCTGCCGGTTTTGGGATTTTTAAATTTACTTATACCTACGGTTTCTGGGGAGATATCGCATGGCGGCTCGGGATAAAGTATCCGATGTTAATGCTTAATTTTTCGAAAGTACTTTTTTTATTTCTCCCATTTTACTATTTATTTACTTTGCCTTTTACTTTTATCTTTATGGCGGCCGACTATTACGCTGATAATAAAACCGGTTCCGGAATTAATTTAATTGCCAAAAAAAATTAACTTTAAGGCTAATAAAAAATGAGCGGGAAAAAAATTGAGCGGACCTCAAAAACGTTGAAAACAAAAAAAAGTTTTTTGAATAGTTTTAATATAGATGAATTAATTCCGAAAAAATATTACGTTCTTGCTGTTATACTTATTATCATGATATTATTATTAATTTTTTTAAACCCTCTTTATTACGGGGATAAAACTTTTCAATCAGGCGACATATTCGCAATCAAAGCCATGAAAAGCTATGTCGACCAGGATAGGGAAGGTTATACGCTATGGAATCCCCTAATTTTTTGCGGAATGCCTGCTTATGCAACCGGCACTGAATTTAAATGGTTTAATCTTATTTATGTTGCCGTTACTTCAATCCGTTGGTTATTTACAAGCCTTGTTACTCTTGATTTTACTAATTCATTATACGAAATGCCTTATGCTCAATGGACGTTTTACTATTTATTATTGGGAATAACAACGTTCTTTCTAATGAAGCATTTAACGAAAAATACGATGGCAAGTTTATTTACGGCAATTGCTGCCATATTTAGTACCGGAATTATTGTTTTTCTTTTTATTGGACATGTAACAAAGCCGGTTTCTTTGTGGATGTTTCCGTTGATTTTTCTTTTTCTCTTTAGAATGCTGGAAAAAATAAGGTTGATAGATATTTTACTTTTAATAATTGCGCTGCAGTTAATGATCCAGGGATTTCATGTGCAAATTATCTTTTATATAATGTTTGCCGTGGCCCTTTACTACATATATTTCTTTTTCAGATATTTGTTGAAAAAGGAATTTCAGTTAAGAAACAATCTCTTAAAATCTGCCGGAATGTTTATCATTGCTTCAGCGGTAGCTTTATTAATCCAGGCGGATAATTTAACGCAGATCTATGAATATACTCCATATTCAACAAGGGGAACTGAAAGTATTCTGGATAAAACAGCATCAAAGCAGAATGAAGCTGAATCCAATACGAATTTCTACGCTTATCATACCGAGTGGTCATTTTCACCGGAAGAACTAGCCACTTTTATAGTCCCGTCTTATTTCGGCTTTGGAAGTTCAACTTATCAAGGACCGCTTACGAATAATCAGCCTTATGAGATCAATACTTACTTTGGACAGATGAGTTTTGTAGATGTAGCGATGTATATGGGTGTTGTAGTATTTTTTCTTGCGATTTTTGGTGCTGTAACAAGATGGAAGGAACCTCTTGTCCAATTCCTTACTATTCTTACGGTTTTATCTCTTTTAATTTCTTTTGGAAAAAACTTTCCGGTGATATTTGACCTTTTATTTTATAACCTTCCTTACTTTGATAAGTTCAGAGTTCCTTCAATGATTTTAGTTGTGGTACAGCTGTGTGTACCAATACTTGCAGG
>DAISZW010000101.1:0-7428 GCA_036824595.1 Ignavibacteriaceae bacterium | reverse complement strand
CAGATATGTTTACAAGCGATTTAATTTTTGCATTTGCATTTACATCGATAGTATTCTGGTCCGGATTTGCTTATATCAAAGAAAAATTAAGCGGTGATGTATTTGTATTAATAGCAATCTTGATTACACTGATCGATCTCTGGAGAATCGACAGCCGCGGGGCTCAATATGTTGAAAATCCTCAAATAGACAACTTGTTTAACGAACCTGTTTATATTTCTGAGATTAAAAAACTGAATGAGCAAGAACCATTTAGAATATTAAACATAAAGCAGGACGGTTCTTTAGGTTCTTTAAATAGGAATTCGAATTTTAATGCATATTTTCTTGTTGAAGATATGTACGGTTACTCAGGAATAAAACCCAGAGCATATCAGGATTACATGGATGTTGTCGGTCCGGTGAATCCTCTTTTATGGAGAATGCTGAATGTAAAATACATAGTAACGGATAATGAAGTACAGGTTCCCGGATTTGAAAAGATATCCGGAGAAAACAAAAATTTTATCTATAAGAATAGTAATGCCCTTCCCCGAATTTATTTTGTAGATAGTGTTGAATCAAAACCGGCTATCGATATTTTGAACATGGTAAAATCTAATTCTTTTGATCCCAAACGCATTGCTTATCTTGAAGAAGATAACTTAAAAACTGATGTGCCGGATTCTTCGGTTGATGTTAAAACGACTGTGAATAAGGAAGATTATTTTGAAGCGGAAGTCTCCGCAAGCGGGAATAATTTTTTATTCTTAGGGAATAATTATGTAATGCCGGGCTGGAAGGCTGAAGTTGATGGAGAGAGGACAAAGATATATAAAACAAATCATGCGTTTATGGGAATTTTAGTGCCAAAGGGGAAACATACAGTAAAATTTTACTATTCACCTGACAGTTTCTACATTTCAAAATATATTGTTTTATTTTTAAGCAGTATGGTTGTATGCGGGATCATAGTTATTGCTTCAGTCTCCCGTAAAAAAATTAAAAAAGATATATCAACCGAAAAAAATCATTTAGATATTGCTTCAAAATCTTAAATATTTTTTAAAACATACCTTTATTTACAGCATTAGTAATATCGCTGCAAAAGCCAGCGGCATTATTTTACTTCCAATCTATTCGGTATACCTATCACTAGGGGATTTCGGCATTCTCGGTATTACTGATGCAACAATTGTAATTCTTGTTGATCTTATCAACCTCGGATTAAGCCAATCTCTTGTAATGCTGAATAACGTTGAAGAGTATTCCGGCAGAAAGAAGGGGATGTTCTTTACGATTTTTTTAAGTTCCTTCTTAATCTGTGTTTTATTTATAATAGCTGGAGAAGCGGTTCTTCCCTCAATAGCTGCACTTTTGGCTGAGTCTGAGAGGTATCACTATTATTTAAGGATTTCACTTTATGTAATATCTGCGCGGATCTTGAACAATATACTTTTAAACAAGCTGAGAGCCGAAGAAAGATCCGGCACCTACACTGCTGCAGGTATTTTAAAGTTATTAATTACGATTGGATTTGTCTATTATTTTATTGCAGTAAAAAATTTAAGTGTCGAAGGCGTGCTGTTTGCTTACCTGCTTTCAGAAATTGTAGTAATAATAATTCTTTTCCCTCTGCTCATTTCTCAAATGTCGTTAAAATTCGATGTTCCTATTTTAAAAATAGCAGTAGGTTTCGGCATCCCTCTTATTTTCAGCTCCCTCGCAATGATGCTTCTGAATCTGAGTGACAGATATATAATAAAATATTTTCTTAACGATGAAATGGTCGGGCTGTATGATCTCGGCTACCGTGTAGCGGGGGTATTAAACATGTTTATAATAGTACCATTATCGCTGACATTGATACCGCAGGCATATAAAATGTTCGGTAAATCCGGGGATAAAAGATTTTACAGCAAGGTATTAACATATCTTACATTCGGATTAGTATGGATCGGCTTGGCTCTCTCATTATTCAGCAAGGAAATAATAAAGTTATTAGCCCGGAACCAATCATTCTGGCCTTCATATGAAGTTGTACCGATAGTGGTTTTATCCTATGTTTTTTTCGGGATGAGGATTGTTTCTTCGCTGGGAATGTATCTTAACAAAAAAACCAAGTATGTTGCATATACAACAATTGCCGCCGCCGCCCTAAACATTATTTTGAACATTATCTTCATTCCTAAGTACGGTATGATAACTGCCGCATATTCAACCCTTATCTCTTTCATTTTTTTATATATTATTTCATACTATTTCGGAAATATTTCTTACGAAATACCTTTTGAAAATTTAAAAATTGCTGAAGCTCTCATAATCGGCGTAGCTCTTTATTTTGGAGCTGCGTTTTTTTATGATGCGGATCTTATGATACGAATGCTGGTAAAAACCTCCGCATTGATCCTTTATCCGGCAATACTTTATTTCATAAAATTTTATGAAGCAGTAGAACTTGAAAGAGTAAAAGGATTTTACTTAAAATGGAAGAATCCCTCCAAATGGGGGGAGAATTTAAAATCTTTTTCAATTACCGGAATAACTCCGGAGAAAAAATAAAATGAATAAAAGTATCGGCAGAAGATTTAAAGATATAATCTGGTATATTCTTACTAGAGCAGGAATTGGCGGCCGCTGCAACTGATGCTGATCGGAGAGCTTAAGGAGAACGGATGGTATAGAAGCTTTAGGGAAAAGAAATCAGTAGATACAAACGGAAATCCGATTCCCTGGAACGCCTACCCGTTTATCAGGTTTATTGAGCCGAGACTCAAAAGCAATTTCAATGTTTTTGAATACGGCTGCGGCAGCTCAACTTTATGGTATGCAAAAAGAGTCAACTCCATTAAATCGGTTGAGCATGACAAATCATGGTTTGATTTTATGTCACGTAGAATTCCTTCCAATGCTGAAATAATTTTCCGTGAATTAAAAGAAGATGGTGACTATGCAAAAGAAATTTTAAATAATGACAATTCTTTTCAAATGGTAATAATTGACGGAAGAGACAGAAATAATTGTGTAAAATATACCTTATCAAAATTGTCTCCGGATGGAATTATAATTTATGATAATACCCAAATTCCGGAATATTCTTCATCAATCGAGAATCTTTTATTAAATGGATTTAAGAGGTTAGATTTTACGGGCAGTCTTCCGGTTGTGGCACACTCTAACACGACAACCGTTTTCTACAAAGAAAAAAATTGTTTAGGAATTTAATACTTGGACTAGGTTTTTCAGGGATCAGGAAAAAAAATTATAAACATTTAGAAATATTAAATGAATTTTATTAAGAAAATATTTTCACTGAGCCCGGTTGGAGCTATAATTTATACTAGAAAATTTATTTCGGGGGAAAAGAAAATTGACTACCAGAAAAGATTTATAAAATTCGACATACCGGAAGGATCCAAAGTTTTAGATGTCGGAAGCGGCGGCGAACCATTTCCCTACGCTAATTTTTTAATTGACAGATTCCCTGGAAAAACTCAGCACCGGTATAACAAATTGCAGACAAAAAACCTCCCTTTCTGTACAGGCAGTGTTGAAAATCTTCCTTATAAATCAAAGTCATTTGATTTTGTTTATTGCGCCCATGTCCTTGAACATGTAGATAATCCAACCGCAGCTTGTGAAGAAATTATGCGTATAGGTAAAAGAGGTTATATTGAGGTACCGACAAAAACATCAGATATAATTTTTAATTTTGCCCGGTTGAAGCATTTTCATAAGTGGTATATCTCAAAAATTGGAAACTCTTTAGTTTTTATTGAATACTATGGCGATGAAAGAAGGGATACCGGTGACCAGGAATTATTCTATATGGCTCATTCAAAATTCAGCAATCCTATAAGAAAATTATACAGGATGAACAAGGATCTTTTTACGAATATGTTCCTCTGGGATTCTTTCTTTTATTACTATATTTTTGACAGCAAAGGCCGCTTGACGTCAACAAATAGTAAAGCAAGTTTTGAAGCTGATTAATGCAATGAAAGTACTATTCATGTTCGGCGGACTTCCACATTATTACAACAGCGTATTAAATAAGCTCAACAAAATAAACGGACTGGAAATTGTCGTTGTTGTCCCCGGCATAAAAAGCAGCACGCTTGGGGCTGGTGTATTTGAAAGAAAGGAAGGAATAGAATTCAGGCTCATCAGGGCTGAAGAATATAAAGCATGGTATGGTAAACCTATGTTAAAGGGATTTGCAAAGATTTTGAAAAGAGAAAATCCTGATATAGTAGTAACAATCTGGCCGTATGTATTAGGAGTTATATTCGATCCTCTACTTTTTTTCCAAATTAAATTAAAAAACATAAAGCTTATCTTTAAGGAAATACCTTTCGGAATTCCTAAATTTAATGATTCTTTAAGGTTTTATTTTAACGACAACGTATATTCTGAAGAGTCTCATGAGGAAATAAAGTATTCGAAAAACTTAGCGAATTATGTAAAGATTATCTCTCTTTCCCTGTTGAGGTTAATCTATTATAATTTGTGCAATGCTCATGTTAATTATATTGAAGAGGCATATGATATACTTGGCAGTTACGGTGTAAAAAAAGAAAAAATATTTATCACTTATAATTCTCCTGATACTGATGCATTGCTAAAAGCCAAAGAGGAGGCAGATAAACAAGCGTACATTCTTCCGGCAAACAGATTTAGAATAACTCATATAGGAAGATTAGTTTCTTGGAAAAGAGTTGATCTGCTTTTGAATGCCGCCTTCGCCATGAAGTATAGATTTCCTGCGATTGAAGTGTTGATAATTGGAGATGGACCGAAAAGAAATGAACTTGAAGCATTAGCAGATTCATTAGGAATCTCTGAAAATGTAAAATTTATCGGCGCAGTTTATGATCCTGTACTACTGGGAAGATACTATAAAGTTTCCGCAATATATGTTCTTGCCGGAATGGGCGGGTTATCGATAAATGAAGCCATGATCTATGGAAAACCGGTTGTATGCTCTGTGGCTGACGGGACTGAAAAAAAGCTAGTCAGGGATAATTTCAACGGAAAGTATTTTGAAAAAGGAAATCTGGAAGATCTGGTTGAAAAACTTGATTTTTTACTATCCAACCCTAAAATCATCGAAGATATGGGAAAAAATTCCGAAAAAATAATCCGAGAAGAAATTAACATTCATACAGTAATAAAAGGGTATATCCGGGCTTTTAATTATGTCACAAAAAATAAATTTCAGTTGAATTACTAGTCTAATGAAACTCTTCTTTAAACTTATTTTTAAAGATTTATATCATCTTTTAAGAAGAAAGAATGGACGGGTATTTTTAAAATTAATTTTTAAATACGGAAATAAATCCCGGCATCAAACTGAAAAAGTTAATTTTCTTTCCTATAAAATAACTGTCCCCGACTGCCTTTCCTTCATCTGGCAATTTAAAGAAATTTTCACCGATGAATCGTATAAATTTAAATCGGGTAATCTGACTCCCGTTATTTATGACTGCGGAGCAAATATTGGAATTAGCTGTCTTTTTTTTAAAAGTATCTACCCCAAAGCCAGAATAAAAGCTTTTGAGGCGGATCCGAAAATTGTGGAGATCCTTTCAAAAAATCTTAATGAAAATAATATTAAAGATATAGAGCTATTCCCTGCGGCAGTGTGGATCAATAATAATGGAATTGAATTTGGTTTGGAAGGTGCCGATGCATCTTCAATATATTCAAATAAAAATAAGGTAAAAGTTAATTCCGTGCGCCTTAAAGAACTAATTGAGACAGAACAGCAAATCGATATGCTGAAGATCGATATCGAAGGTGCGGAAACAGAAGTGCTGAAGGATTGTAAAAGCAGCTTAGGAAATGTTAAAAATATTTTTATTGAATATCATTCTTTTATAAACAAGCAGCAAACGCTGGATGAAATATTACAAATACTAAATTCAAGCGGATTCAGATATTTTATTAAGCAAGAGGCTGATAGAAAACGGCCTTTTCTGAATAGAATTAATAAAAACAATCCGGAGATGGATCTGCAAATAAATATTTTTGGATACAGAGATAAATGAAAGTTGTGCATGTCAGTCAGATGGATATTAAAGGAGGTGCCTCTCGGGCAGGATTTGGAATCTTTAAAGCCCTGAGCTTATTAGATATAGAAATACAGATGGTAGTTCAAAAGAAGTACGGCAATTGTGAAGATATATTTGATATTTCGAATTCATGGCTGCAGAACCAATTGACAAATTCAAGAATAATCTTAGACCTCATACCAATGTATCTCCACACTCATAGGCAAAAAGGCAGATTTTCGTTTGGAGATGTGGGTCTCGATATTTCAAAGTTTAAAATAATCCGGGAAGCGGATATTCTTCATTTTCACTGGATAAATGGCGGTTTTCTATCGATGGATAATATTTACAGACTACTAAAGTTGAGAAAACCTTTGTTCTGGACATTCCACGATATGTGGGCTTTTACCGGGGGTTGCCATTACTCCGGAAGCTGTGAGAGGTATTTCGAAAGCTGCGGATTTTGTCCTTATCTAAAAAAACCTTCGCAGGATGATTATTCCAACCAGATTTTAATAAAAAAAAAAGAAATCTTCCGCGATTTTAAATTGCAGATTGTTACACCCAGCAATTGGTTAAAAGAATGTGCACTGAAAAGTTCATTATTAAGGGGTTTTAAGATTAACGTAATTCCTTACGCCGTTGATTTAGATTTATTTAAACCTCAAGATAAACTGCAGTCAAGAGCAGAACTAAATTTTCCTAAAGATAAGATTTTGATTTTGTTTGGCTCTATGAATATTAGTGATGAAAGAAAAGGATTCGTTTATTTCAAGAAAAGTCTTAATACACTTTTTTCAAAACATCCGGAACTCCAAAACAGGATTATGGTTATTATATTTGGGAAAATTGATAAGGAAATCCAATCAAGCATACCTTTTCAGACAATATTCTGCGGCAGAATAGAATCCGATAAAAAGTTAAATACTATATATAATTCTGCAGATTTTTTTGTAACTTCATCAATAGACGACAATTATCCAAACACAGTAATGGAATCTTTAGTCTGCGGGATACCTGTAATCGGTTTTAATACTGGGGGCATTCCCGATATGGTGAACCATCTTACAAATGGTTATCTAGCAGAGCCGAAAAATGCTGATTCTCTTGAATCTGGAATGGAATGGATGATAAATAATAAGGAAAATTGGCCTGAATTTAGCAGAAACTCGAGAGAAGGAATTATTAAAAATAATTCACCAGAGATAGTAGGTGGGAAATATCTTCAACTATACGAGCAAGCGTTAAATAAAAAGTAAATGGGTATGTCATTTTTGAATTGATACAAAGGAGTATGATTAACTATGTTACTCTGCTAAAATCTACAAATTTAATAAGATCCGTATCCATTTTATTTTTTAAAACTATTGCTAAATAGTAATATAAGACTTAAATT
>DAISZW010000270.1:0-3387 GCA_036824595.1 Ignavibacteriaceae bacterium | reverse complement strand
TCAACATTTATGGGAGCGGTTGCATTGGCGATCGGGATTGGGCTCCAAAATTTTCCCGAAGGCGTTGCAGTTTCAATGCCCTTAAGAGCTGAAGGGATGGGTAAGTTTAAAAGCTTCTGGTATGGTCAGCTTTCGGCTGTTGTTGAACCTTTAGCTGCTGTTGCCGGTGCATTCTTTGTGCTAATTGCGCAGCCAATGCTCCCTTATGCCCTTTCTTTTGCCGCAGGAGCAATGATATATGTTGTTGTTGAAGAGCTGATTCCGGAATCTCACAGTGCCGGAAATACCGATCTTGCCACAATTGCAACAATGTTCGGTTTTACTATCATGATGATTTTAGATGTAGCGTTAAGTTAAAGTTAAGGGAAATATGAGTAAAGATAATTGCCAGTGATCTTTTCTGCCCATCAAGTTTAGGTGTCGATGTGTCCCAGTTTAATCCGACTCTAAATCAGCTCAAATTCTGAGTGATTTAAAGAATAAATCAAGGGAGAGATTTTGATTCATGAATGTATTATAAAATAATGAATTACCCTTTTTTGTTATATCTAATTAAAGAATTGCTCATTCTCACCTCCTTGACTCTCCACATTTACATTTTCAATATTATTTCTAATTTGACTTTAGATTTTTAACTAAAGTTTGAGACAAATATGTTTAATGTAAAAAGATCCGCATGTTTAGGATTATTCTTATTCTTTTTTGTAATCTCCATTTCTCCACAGGACAGCGGGATAGATGAATCAAAGAAGATCGAAGAATATAACCTGATTAATCAAAGACTTAACATAGTGCAGCAGCAGGCATTATCCGATGATGAGATCCTTAAGAAGTCAGATGAATTTACTGAAAAGCTCGAAACTGAAATGATTAAAAAAAGTCCTTCGGTGAAGGAAAAGCTAGAGCACAGAAATGATATTATCAGCGATTACGAAGAAGCAAGAGAAATGAATGACGAAAAAAGAATGGCCGATCTTCAGAATGAGTTTAAATTGTTATCCGAAGAGATCCTTCTTCATCAGATCGATGCACTGCAGAATGCCGATTTAAAAGCTGAAGGAGATAAGCTTGAAGCGGCGGTACTTAACAAAATGGAACAGATCGATCCGGAAGTTCCGCAGCTGATTGCCAGACTCGAGACACTCGAAAATGAGCTGCAGGAAATAGAAAGAGAATTCAAAAATTAATTTTTCTTCACAGCCCCGCATTCCTTTCTGCCCATTTCTTTTAAAAAGGCAGAAGCTAAAATGAGAAGAGGCTTTTATTTTAGGGAGCTGCCTTTAAATAATCATATTCTTTTAAGTGTCTTTTTGATTTAAATAATATTAATTTAAGTCAAGAAGATTATTGTTTATGATTATATCCAATTCAATTTTACACACCTTAGCACATTTATTTTATCTATTAAATGTCATTCCCCTGGAAGTGCTGAAGTACTTTTCTTTTTCAAACCTTTGATTAATCGGAGATTTTTTCAATGAGAAGAAAAAACATATTCCCACCGGTGCTACTTCTTTTTTTGGCAGCCACTTATTTTACAGGTGCAGCCGCACAGATTAGAATGATTAGGAACGGAATCGAACTTAATAATAATGAAATATATCTGAAAATTCAGTTTTATTCAGAAGATATTATAAGAACAATTAAATGGATTTCCGGAGGAACATCCGAAAAATTAAGTCTATCGGTGATAGTTGACTCTATTCCGGAGCTTGGTATCAAAATAGAGGATCAAGCAGATCATGTTTTTTTGAGATCAAATAAAGCGCTGGCTGTAATTTCAAAAACAGACTGCAACGTAGAATACTTCACTCTTAAGGATGATCCCATTTTAAAAGAAACAGGCAAACCTTTTTTCAAACCCGTTTCATACTTTTCCGATTCAGGCTTTACCATTCAGCAGAATTTTCATATCACTTCTGATGAAGCTCTTTATGGATTAGGCGAGCAGACTGACGGTTATTTTAACTACAGAGGGAAAAAAATAATACTCGCTCAGGCAAATGTAGGAGCATCAAGCTCTTTTCTGGTATCAACAAAAAATTACGGTATCCTCTGGGATAATTATTCCAAAACAATTTTTTGCGACAGCACCCCGCCAAAGGCGGGGGAAGATAATGATGGAGGAGCTTCTTTCTGGTCAGACATCGGGAACAATATAGATTACTATTTTATTTCCGGAGAAAATATGGATTCGGTGATATCCGGCTACAGGTATCTAACTGGCAAAGCTCCGATGTACGGCAAATGGGCTTACGGCTATTGGCAGAGTAAAGAACATTACGATACTCAGGCCGAACTGATGACTGTTGCGGAAAAATACCGTCAGCTTAAAATACCGATTGACAATATGATACAGGATTGGGATTACTGGAACGGTGCACAGAACTGGAGCGGAATGTTTTTCGATAAAACACTTTTCCCCGATCCCAAAGGAATGTGCGATAAGCTCCATCAAATGAATTATCATATTATAATTTCAATTTGGCCGGCTTTGGGTCCGGCTACTCCGATTTATGCCGATATGAAAGAACATGGTTTCCTTTACAAACCGGTGGGCTGGGCAGGATTCAAGTATTACGATGCTTTTAATCCCGCAGCAAATAAACTTTATTGGAAGTATTTGAAAAGCGGAATTTATTCTAAAGGGCTGGACGGGTGGTGGATAGATTCCACTGAACCTGATGTTGTTAATGCAATGACTAAAGAATCCAGTGAGTATGAATTGAAAAAGATGGGGACAAATCATCTCGGTTCTTGGGCGAGATATTTAAATGCTTTTTCACTCGCAATGACCGATGATCTTTATAAATTCTGGAGGGAGGAAACATCAGACAGGCGGGCTTATATTTTAACCCGTTCTACATTTTCCGGACAGCAGCGGAACGCAGCTACAACCTGGTCCGGCGATATCGGTGCGAGCTGGGAAGTTTACCGCAAGCAGATTGCTGCTGGATTAAATCACTGCATGTCGGGAATTCCTTACTGGACATTTGATATAGGCGCATTTGTACTTGGTGCATACGAAGGAGTATTTATGAAGGGAGGAAAAGATCCCGCTTACCAGGAATTATATGCACGAATGTTCCAGCTCGGTGCGTTCTCGCCTATTTTCCGTTCTCACGGATCGGAAACACCGCGTGAAATTTGGGAAATGGGTGAATTCACGGAACCGATAATACAAATTGATAATCTTCGTTACCGCTTAATGCCTTACATTTATTCTCTGGCGTGGATGGTAACAAATAAAAATTACACAATGATGCGCGGACTTCCGATGGATTTTGTTAATGATAAAAAAACTTTCAGTATCGGAGATCAGTTTATGTTTGGCCCTTCAATAATGGTTTGTCCTGTAACGGATTATATGTATTATACTCCGCCGCA
>DAISZW010000100.1:10746-12197 GCA_036824595.1 Ignavibacteriaceae bacterium | reverse complement strand
ATTTTAGCTAGAAATAATTTTGCCTCTTCATTACCGGGTTCCTCCTTCAATACTTCTTCCAATAGTTTTCCGGCTTGGTTTTCCTTTCCGCTGCTTATTAATCTTTTTGCTTCTTGGATTTTCTTTGCAGATTTCCCCGGAATTGCATTCTTCAGCCAATCCTCGATCATCAGTTCCGGCAGTGCTCCTACAAATTCATCTGCCACTTCACCGTCTACAAATAATTTAACATTAGGTATCCCTCTGATGCCGTATTCAGAGGACAATTCCGGGTTTTCATCAGTATTCACTTTTACTAAAGCCCATTTGCCGGAATATTTTTTTGCAAGTTTTTCAAGTATAGGAGATAATACGCGGCAGGGCCCGCACCATTCCGCCCAGAAATCCACAAGCACCGGTATTTTCTTGCTTTGCTCGATAATATCTTTATTGAAATCCTGCATTTCGTAATTCATTTTGAATCCCTTGTATCAATCATAAATATAATTATTTGATCGGATAAATTTATTAAAAAGATTACCAACCGGCAGTTAGATGCAGAAAATCCTGAAAAGATCCTATTAATTTTTCATTGATTCATAAGTATTGTCGCGCCTATTATAATTATTACAGCGGCAATAATTCTTCTAAATAAATTATCTTCGCTAAATAGTCTGCCTCCAAAGATAATTGCCATTAAAACGGAAAGGCGCTTTACAGATAATACAAGTGCAACCGGCGCAAGTTTAGTGGCTTCTATCTGCGTATAGCGGTAAATAACCGTAAATACCGATATAAGGATAATAAGATATAAAGTATTTTTATTTAGGCTTTTTATGGTACCGGTAATTCTCTTATTCATGAACAGAATGCTGGCGGTGAAAATCATTGCATAGAATAACTGCTGAAAAGCCATGAATGTATAAGGCGGCAGATAATAATCTTTAAGCAGAATTCTATCCAGCAGGGATGTTATTGTGAATAATAGTAATGCAATAAGAATATAGGAATACTTTGAGAAATTGAACAGCGATTTCAAAGGTTCAAAAAAGTTTTTACTGTTCTTTTTCATTTCAAGTATGTAGGTGCCTGCAACCATCAAAAAAATACCTGACCATTCGATAATGTTTAAGTAATCTTTTATAAGGAAATTTCCAGAAACAGCAACGAGACCCGGAGTCAAAGCGAGCAAGGGAAGCGCTTCACTTATCTCAAGGTTTTTTATGGATAACATAACATAAAGAAAAGCAGCTGCACTAAGTATTGTTTTAATAAACAATATCAGCAAGCTCATGGAAAAAATATCCTGGTACTCAATCATCCCAAAAAAAGGAAGTGAAAAGATAAGAGTTGCAATAGAAATTAAAAACGAAAAGCTAAGTGCATCTAAGGAGAAGAGAGCTTTCTTTTCCGATACCGCCGAGGCTGCAGAAAATACTGCTGAAATGAAAGCGAGTAAAAACCAATTCATA
>DAISZW010000100.1:0-10646 GCA_036824595.1 Ignavibacteriaceae bacterium | reverse complement strand
AGTTTACCAATTTGCTATTAACTTGATATAAAAATTTCTCCCCGGCTCTACGGTATTGCTTCCTCTCGTTGTCGACAGATGATTGCGGTAGTTCTTATCAAAAATATTCTCAATTCCTGCAGATACTTTCAAATTTAAAGAAGTAAGATTAAATGTACTCGTATTCAGCATTAAATTGAAAATTGCATAACCGGGGGTTTTTATTTCTCCTAATGCGGTATGATTCTGCTCTGCAAAAATGGAGGTTGATAATTCTGTATCAATCTGATTTAATAAATTAAACTTGATTCCTACCCTGCCGTTTAACGGCGGAATTTCAGGCAGATTCCCGTCAGCTGTAACATCATCTCCCTTAACATAAGAAAGGATTGTGTAAAGAACGAAATCCCGGTAAAATTTATAGTCTGCATTCAGATCGAACCCGTACATTTTCGATTTACCGATATTTGTTTTTATAAATGCATTCCTATTTTCGAATGTTCCCGGGACTTCTGCAACAAGATTATCAAAATAATTGAAGAAGAAACTTGAAATTATTTTTAAATTTTGTGAATAGTAACGGATACCAAAGTCAATAGATTTTCCTATTTCAGAATTTAAATTCGGATTGCCAATACGTAAAACACTTCCCTGGTCAATATACTGGAATCTTTCTTCAAGAGAAGGGGAGCGGAATGAATAGCCGAGACTTACCGTAAAATCCAGATTCTTAATTGCCGCATACTTTATTCCGATATTTGAACTGTATGAATAATCGTTATCCTCAATATTGTTCCAGATTGTTTTTTGTCCGGCCGGGGAATTATTTAATACCCCGTTTACAATTTCATAAATTGGATTAAAAGCAGAGTCACCTTTTACATATATTTTGTCTATTCTTGCCCCGAGTGTCAGTAAAAGTTTATCCTGCAATATTGCTGCATCATCTTGTGCAAAAATTCCGATACTTTGAAACTTCGAGTCGGGCAAAGGTTTTTCGCCTATAATTCTGTCTGTTGAAACGGCAACGTTTCCTAGTGAGTCCAGAATTTCAATTAATTGATATCTACGCCGTTCCCCCCGGTAACTTCTGTCCCAATAATCAACTCCAAGAACTAGATTATTAGTTTTACTTAGAAGCATATTCCCATAAAGCTGAAAGTTATTGTTTTTATGATCTGCCTGCGGTGTAATTTTAAGAACGCTTATCCTTCTTGCGGGAACAGTGGGCGAAGCCGGAACATTTTGCACTGTATGAGGAATGTTCTCAACGTCCCGTTCAATAAATTGAAATGAATATTTAAGCGACAGCTTATAAAGAATTGACGATATATCCTTAATTTCATATCCGGCGGATATTAGTTCACGTTTTTCATGGGGATACCTGACATCGGCATTGTTCGGAAATACTGCTGAACCCGGAATTCCAACATCATCAGCTTTAAATAACTGGTAATTGAATTTCAGCAGATGATTCTGGTAAGGAGAAATATTTAAATTTCCTGAAATGCTATAATCTTCAAACTGGCTGTTTTTAAGTTCACCGATCGGTGTTTTGACATCTTCTGCTTTCCTGTAAGAACCTGTTATTTTTGCTCCCCAAATCGGTCCGCTTCCGTATAATGATCCCGATGTGATGGACGAATTATTTACAGAATTGTAGCCGCTGGAAATATTTCCTTTAATTGAAAAAGTATTGCTGAATGATGGTGATTTTGTAATGATATTGACAATTCCTCCGGTTGCTCCGGAACCATAAAGAGCAGAAGATGCGCCTTTAATAATTTCCACCCTCTCGATATCATTTATGTCAACTAATGAAAACCTGGCTGCCACATCAGTTGAAGTTGCAATTCTGTTCCCGTCAATCAGTGCAACAACATTTTCACGGTTTAGTCCCCGGATACTTAATTCCGTTCCCCAGACACCTTCGCTTATCAGAGAAATACCGGGCTCATTTTTAAGAGCTTCGGGTAATGACTGAAAATTTAAATTCTGTATTTCCTTTGTACTTACAAGAAGTGCGGAATACGGAGTGCTGCGGAGATCTTTGTCGATGCGGCTTGTACTGACTATAATTTCACCCATTTCAATAGGAGCAGGCAGGAGGGAAAAATTTATTAAGCTGTCTCCGGGAATATTTATTCTCCCGTGAAGAGATTCATATCCGATCTGTACAACTTCAATATTGTACATCCCTTCTTCCAGATTATCTATAGAGTAAAAACCTTCACTATTTGTGTAAGCCAAATGCTTTGAAGATATAAAAACTGCCGCACCTGAAATTGGTTCTCCGGATAATGAATCTGTTACTCTCCCTTTCAATACATTTCCTTGACTGTAGGAAATAGAATAATTTAAGAGGATTGCTGCAAAGATATATTTTACATCTTTAATGTTTATCATGATTACATACTAATCCAAGCTCGTTTTTTAATTCACCTTTGATGAACAACTTTACAGCATCCTCAATCAAATCAATGTCGGTGAAAAGAGTGAGAATATTATTTTGCTTCAAATCTTCAACCACCCGCCAGCCGCCTCCCCGCGAAATTAAGTGTTTACAGTCTTTTAATCCTTCAATTAAATTTGTATGGCTGTGTGCTCGTCCTTCATCATGATAGTTATGATCATGATGCATCATTCGATGATTTGTAAAAACATTTTCCCGTAGTTCTTTACTAATAATATTTTCTCCGTTTATTTCAAAAACCAGAAATGACCTGCATTTGCCAATATGCCCGGTGACTCTCACCTGGTCGTTTGTTGCAACTGCGATTTTTCCTTTAAACAATTAACTCTCCCATATTTATTCTAATTTATTTTTTTATAAGAAGTTCTTTTTCACTAATTTTAATAGCTTTCCCGTTTAGAATGGCATCGATTACTTTTCTTCTGGCTTTTTCTAGAATCCGTCCGAAAGTAGCCCTTGATATCTTCATTTCTTCCGCAGCTTCTTCATGTGAATAGGCAAGCAAATCGGCAAGACGCAGTGATTCCAATTCATCATGTTCGATAATTATTTCTTCCAATTCATAAACAGGAATTCCTCTCGGCTTGAAATAGTAGCTGGAAGGATTGCAGCAGACTCTGCGGATTTTTCTCGGTCTAGACATAAATAATTATGAGCATATGCTCAAAACTATAAAATATGTGAATTAAATGCAAGAAAACTGCGGCACTAAATGATCTGCAGCGGCGGATTCTTTCTTAGGATATTTTTCTTTAAGCTGCATTAGGGTTGTTTCTTCGATCATCCCCGGGTTTAAGAAATTTACTATCCATGCAATTGCTATTCCAAGAACAAGCAGGATTAAGAATATTTTTTTCATTCTTTAGTAATTTTATAAATTTAAATAATCATTCATTAATAAACTTGATAATACTTTCCTTAATTATTTTACACTCGGAAAAATTCTTGTACACTTCACATTTCTTGCAGTCTTTTTCTGCGCATTTATTTCCTTTATGGTTAAATGACCAGCATGGCTGCGAATGGGAAGCATAAGCCCTGCAGCCGATTCTATCCTCTTCGCTGCATCCTTTAATTTTCCAGCAGGGGATAAGGGATTGTATTGATTTAATTCCGGCAATAGAAATCTTAAGTTCATTTATTGCGTGCCTGATGCATCTTATACGTTCAATATCTGACTGGGAGTATAACCGGTGATTTGTAGATTTTTTGAAGGGAATTATTAAGCCTTCCCGTTCATACATTCGCAAAGTATGTACAGAAATATTGAGTATTTTTGCAGCAGCACTGATAGGAAAAACAGGCAGCTCTTCATCTGCAATTTTTTTCGAGAAGTCCGAGATCGGTTCTTTTATTTCACTCATTTTATCCCCGAAAATTTTTAAGATTTATAAATCTCAATTTACTTGCCAATTATAAATATTATATTTTAATCAATTGAATGAATAAACATGTACTATGTTTATCATGAATGAAGAATTTTTATTATAATTTCTTATCAGTGAGAAGAAAAACATCAAAACCATTTATATTTTCATCTTTTAAGGCTCTTCTTTATATTTGGTTACTTAATGGAATACCCTATCCTCCAAAAAAATTAATTATGGAATAAAATTGAAAAAAAACTACGAAATAGCCGTTTTAGGCGGTGGTCCGGGTGGTTATGTAGCTGCTATAAGAGCCGGACAGCTTGGATTTAAGACAGTTGTTGTTGATTACCGCCCCTTGGGAGGTATTTGCTTAAATTGGGGCTGTATACCAACTAAATCTCTGCTTAAAAATGCTGAGATATTCGACACATTGAAACAACATGGACAAGATTTCGGAATCAAATACAAAGAGCTTCAGTTTGATTTGAAAAGGATTGTCCAAAGAAGCAGGGAAATATCTGACCGGATTACAAAAAATGTGGAAATGCTTGTTAAAAAGAATAAGGTAGATAGGATCAAAGGGTTCGGCAAATTAGCTTCTAAAAATCAGATTGATATTTATGAAAGTGATAATAAGATCGATTCAATTACTGCAGATAAAATTATAATCGCAACCGGCGCGAAACCGAAAATAATTGATTCAATTCCGGTAGATAAAAAAAATATTATAACCTATTTCGAAGCATTGGTTTTAGATGAGCTTCCGAAAGAATTAATTGTCATAGGTGCGGGTGCAATAGGAATCGAGTTTGCATATTTTTATTCTGTATTCGGAAGTAAAGTAACCGTGATTGAAATGCTTGATAATATTCTTCCGGTGGAGGATAAAGAGATATCTCAAGTTTTGGAAAAGAATTTGAAAAAGCGGGGAATAGAAATTCTAACCAAAGCTGCTGTAAAAAAAGCAAGCATAAACGGAAAGAAAGTAAATGTCACGGTTGAGGTTAATGGCAAAACTAGAGAACTGTCCGCCGATAAAGTGCTGAATGCTATCGGCGTTACCGGGAATATCGAGGGATTCGGATTGGAAGAATTGGGAGTTGAATTGTTTAAAAATCATATTAAAGTCGATAAATCAACTTATGAAACAAATGTAGAAGGAATATATGCTGTCGGCGATGTAATCGGTCCCCCGTGGCTCGCTCACGTCGCATCGCATGAAGGCATTAATTGCGTGGAAAAAATAAAAGGATTGCATACCGTCGATATAGATTATGATAGTATCCCCGGCTGCACTTACTGCCAGCCCCAGGTGGCGAGCATCGGGCTTACGGAACAAAAAGCCAGAGAATCCGGATATGAAATTAGAATCGGCAAATTTCCTTTTATGGCAAGCGGAAAAGCATTTGCAACCGGTGAAAGGGAAGGGTTTGTTAAAATTATTTTTGACGATAAATACGGAGAAATTCTGGGTGCGCATATTATAGGTGCGGAAGCAACAGAGCTGATTGCAGAAATTGGATTGGCAAAATCCCTTGAAGCAACCGGTCCGTCAATATTTAAAACGATTCATGCACATCCGACTCTCTCCGAATCAATTATGGAAGCGGCCGCGCAAGCTTACGGTGAAGCAATACATATCTAGATGGATGATGGAAAATGGGAAATGGAAGATGGAAAATGGAGAAGGAAGAAGACAGTAGAAGAAACTTTCTATTAGCCCATAGGAGCGAAACATTAGTAGTAGTAGATCCAGAATAAAATTAAAATCAAGCTCCATAGGAGCGGCACAAATTCATGGATGATGGAAAATGGGAGGGAATTTCGGATTTCGAATTTAGGAAGGCAAGAAATTAGCAGTTGGAAAATTTTTTAATTAAATAACCAATTTATGGAAAAGATACTTACATACTGCGATTTAGGTTTTATCGATTACAAGGAGGCATGGGATCTGCAGAAAGAAGTATTGAATTTACGGTACAATAAAAAAATTCACGATATACTTTTTCTCCTTGAACATCCTCATACATATACTTTGGGAAAAACTGCAGACAAAAAAAATTTAATTGGCAGTCAAAACTTTTTAAGCTCAAATAATATTTCTGTTTACGACATCGATAGGGGGGGAGATATCACATATCATGGCCCCGGGCAGATTGTCGGATATCCAATAATTGATCTGAATGAATGGGAGAAGGATACACATAAATTTCTCAGGGCTTTGGAAGAAGTGCTGATTAAAACATGTGCCGATTACGGAATAAAGGCGGAAAGAAATTCTAAATATACAGGCGTCTGGATTAATAACAGGAAAATTGCCGCAATAGGAATTAAAATAAGCAGATGGATAACAATGCATGGATTCGCGTTTAATGTAAATACAGATCTTGAGTTATTTAAGGGAATAATTCCGTGCGGAATTTCTGATAAGGATGTAACTTCTTTACAAAAAGAATTAGGCTGCGAAATAAATATTTCATCCGTTAAAAAAATTATAGCCGGAAATTTTCAAAATATTTTCGGTTATAGCCTATCTTTAGAAAGGAATAAAGAATACTTGCCCGAAGCTGCACTAACTGCTTTATAAGGAAAGGATAAAATGGCAAGAAAAATTCAAGTAGAGAACGATAAAATAGATTTGAAAAAAAATAATCTCTCCGATAACGGGAATTTAAACAGCACCGATTCCAAAGAAGAATTAGATCAGCTTAATGAAAATTTATCAAGAAAAGACCTTCTGCGGGCTCTCCGTTTAATGCTCCTTTCCAGAAATATAGATACAAAAGCAATGAACCTGTTAAGACAGGGAAAAACATTTTTTCATATTGCCGGGGCAGGGCATGAAGCCGTTCAAATAGCAGCAGGACTGCAGTTAAATCCCAGAAAGGATTGGCTCTTCCCGTATTACAGAGATCTTGCGCTGGTGTTAACAGCCGGAGTAACTCCAAAAGATTTTTTCCTTCAATGTTTTGCCAAAGAAGATGATCCGTCGAGCGGCGGAAGACAATTGCCCGGCCACTTCGGACATCCCGATTTTAATATACCTTCTCAATCCAGTCCGACCGGTACCCAATTTTTAAATGCTGTCGGAACCGCACTAGCTTCCATTAAAAAAGAAGAGAATGCAATTACGTATGTAAGCAGCGGTGAAGGAACCACCAGCCAAGGAGAATTTCATGAAGCAGTAAACTGGGCAAGCCGGGAAAAACTTCCGGTCTTATTCTTAATTCAAAATAATAAATATGCTATTTCTGTTCATGTCAATCAGCAGATAGGAGGGAAGGATGGATCGGTTTCTGCAATGATGTCAGGCTACGGAAATCTTTTAATTAAAAAAATTGACGGAACGGATTTTTTTGAATCTTATGATGCTGTTAAAGAAGCAATACATTATATAAAAAAAGGAAATGGACCAGCTCTGATTGAAGCGGAAGTTGTAAGGTTAATGTCCCATTCATCTTCTGATGATCAGAAAAAATACAGAGACAAAAAAGAACTTGAGGAAGATTTAAGAAGAGATCCGGTTGAGAAATTAAGCGGCAGATTACTCAGTGAAGGCCAATTGACTAAAGAAGAGTTAGATAAGATTAAATCAGAAGTTTTGGAGGAAATTGAAAATGCTTCCGCCGAAGCTTTAAAAGCGGCAGATCCGAATCCAAGGAATGCGTGTAAATATATCTTTAGTGAAAGCAGTCTCAAGAATAACCTTGAATATGAAAAGTCCGGTCGTTTTGGTGAAAAGATTGTAATGGTAGATGCGATAAACCATGCTCTTCATGAAGAAATGAAAATGAATGATAAGATTTTTGTTTTTGGTGAAGACATAGCCGACAGCAAAGGGGGAGTTTTTACGGCAACAAAAGGATTATCCTCAAAGTTCGGAGAAAAAAGAGTTTTTAACTCACCTCTGGCCGAAGCAAGCATTATCGGTGTGGCAGCCGGAATGGCAATGAGCGGATTAAAACCTGTTGTAGAAATTCAGTTCGGCGATTATATATGGCCGGCTTTCATGCAGTTTAAAAGCGAGGTTGCAACAATCAGGTATAGATCAAAGAATACCTGGAGTGCGCCCGTAGTTACACGGGTGGCTGTGGGCGGCTATATTCACGGAGGACTTTATCACAGTCAAAATATCGAATCGATTTTTGCTCATATTCCCGGAATTTTAATTGCATATCCTTCAAATGCTGCCGATGCAAAGGGATTATTGAAAACAGCATGCAGATTGGACGATCCTGTTATTTTCTGCGAGCATAAAGGACTGTACAGACAGAGCTTTGCTATGTCGCCTGAACCTGATGAAAATTTCTTAATCCCGTTTGGAAAATCAAAAGTTGTGAAAGAGGGGAAAGATATTTCTGTCATTACGTATGGCGTTTCTGTATGGGATTCTTTAAACGCTGCAAGAAAATTGGAGCAGGAGGGATTTTCTGTCGAGGTAATTGATATAAGAACAATTGTTCCTTTAGATGAAGAATCAATTTACAAATCTGTTAAAAAAACCAACAAAGCAGTAGTAATTCATGAAGATACTTTTACTGCCGGATTCGGAGGCGAAATAGCTGCAAGAATAGCCGATAATTGTTTCGCATTTTTGGATGGTCCTGTAAGGAGAATAACTTCTAAAGACTCTCACATTCCATATTCTCCGATTTTAGAAAATGCAGTATTGCCGAACCGGGAAAGAATCTATAAAGGTATAAAAGAGCTTTTGGAATATTGATCCATTCAATTCTTGTTTTAGAATACAAAATTAAAAGAAAAGAACTCTTTAAATTACCTGAATAAAATTGACTTCTCTATCAGATAAAAAATTAGCTTCAGGTTATTTCCTGAAGATTAGAAGGAGCTAAAATGGATGTAATAATGCCGAAAATGGGCGAAAGCATAAGCGAAGGCACCATTCTAAAATGGCATAAAAAAGAAGGCGATAAAGTAAGCCGCGATGAAATAATCTTCGAAATAAGCACCGATAAAGTTGATACCGAAATTCCGTCACCGGCGGAGGGAATTTTATCCAATATTAAATATAATGAAGGCGATACCGTTGAAGTGGGCGCGGTTGTAGCGGAAATTCAGGAGAGTCCTGAAATTAAAAGTATTGGAAAAGAGATAAAGCGAAATAAATCCGGCGAGCCGGAGGTTTCGGAAAAAGAAAATGTCAAAACAAAACATGAATCTAAAACAGAAGAATCCGGGATAGATGTAAGATCCAAAGGTGCAGCCGATAAAATAAAGAAGAATAATAATGCCGATGAAGAAGAAATTGAAGTTCCGATGCCGAAAATGGGGGAATCTGTTATGGAAGGGACAATTATAAAGTGGTATAAAAAGATCGGTGAAGAAGTTAAAAAAGATGAAACTTTATTTGAAATAAGCACCGACAAAGTTGATACTGAAGTCCCGTCTCCGGCGGATGGATTCCTTACGGAAATTCTTGTCAGCGAACAAGAGACTGTTGAAGTGGGAACAATAGTCGGGAAAATTTCCTCAACGTTAAATAAAAAAATTAAGGAACCTGCACCATCAGGTGAAAATATAAGAGAAAAAATAAGAATGGAAGAAGAATCCGGAATTCCTCAAAAAGAAAATAAACAGGAATCCAGCGCCGATAAAAAATCTTTTTTTCTTTCCCCGCTGGTTCTAAGCATTGCTGAAAAGGAAAATGTTACTTATGAAGAACTGAAAAAGCTTGAAGGAACAGGACTCGAAGGAAGAATTACAAAAAAAGATATCCTGAATTATGTTGAGGAAAAGAAAAAACATTCAGCGAAACATGTTCAAAATGACAAGGGAAAAGAAAAAACTCCCAGAGAAGAAATTAAACGGGCCCCCTCCTTTGATCTGTCCTTTGAAGAAGAGATAATTTATTCTTCTAAGGATATTGAAAAGATTGAAATGGATAACATCCGGCAGAAAATAATGCAGCACATGGTTAAAAGCCGCGATACTGCCGTACATGTTTCTGCAATGCTAGAAGTCGATATGACAAAAATCCATAATTATATTCAGGAGCACCGGGAAGAGTATCTAAAAACCGAGGGAATTAAATTAACTTACATGGCTTTTATTGCTCATGCAGCAGTTAAAGGATTGAAAGAATATCCGTTGTTAAATGCTTCTATTGATGGAACAACTATTCTCCGGAAGAAATATATTAATTTAGGTATTGCTGTTGCAATTGAGCCGACCGGATTAATTGTTCCGAATATAAAAGGTGCAGGTGAAAAAAATATTATCGGGTTTGCAAAAGCCATAAATGATCTCGCACTAAAAGCAAGGAACAAAAAACTTATTCCGGACGATATCTTAAACGGAACATTCACAATTACAAACTACGGTGTATTCGGGACAATATTCGGCACACCAATCATTAATCAGCCGGAAGTTGCAATATTAGGCGTAGGCGCCGTAATAAAGAAACCTGTTGTTGTGGAATTCGACGAAATAGACACGATTGCTATTAAGCCAATTATGGCCTTAACGTTATCTCACGATCACCGTTTAGTGGACGGAATGCTTGGCGGAAAATTTCTTAAATTTATTAAAGATTTTCTAGAAAATTTTGATGAGAATTTGATTTAATAAAACATGGCTGTAATTAATAAATATCAAAGAGCTTTTAAAGAAGAAATTGAAAAAAGACGCGGCCCCATAGGAAAACGTCCCGATTGGCTGAAAATAAAACTGCCGACAGGGGAAAATTATAACGATGTTAAAAGCTTGATGAGAAAACAGAATCTTCATACTGTTTGTGAAGAAGCAAGGTGTCCGAATATTGCCGAATGCTGGAATTACCGTTCTGCCACTTTCATGATTCTAGG
>DAISZW010000269.1:0-3389 GCA_036824595.1 Ignavibacteriaceae bacterium | reverse complement strand
ATGATTAAAATATTTTTTGTTAACATTAGGTAAAGGTCCAAGGTTAAGATAAAAGCTGTAGCCGTCTTCCGTACCGAATTTAAAATCTTCCGGCCACTCCTGTACAAGCCCTTCTCTTTTAACGCCGAACACCGACATAAAAGGGAAACCTCCTGCAAAAGCAAATGCCCCGTTATGATGCCAGTCGTCATTTCCGAACCAGTCGGCTATTGGCGCCTGAGGCGAAACGGCTTTCACTGCAGGGTGTGCATCAATTGCCGCCATTGCAGCATAAAAACCGGGATAAGAAATTCCCCAGAATCCTACATTCCCGTTATTATTCGGTATATTTTTGACAAGCCATTCAACAGTATCATAAGCATCGGTGGATTCGTCCACATCTTTGCTGCTCTTCTTTTCCGGGATATAAGGTCTCATATTTTCAAATTCACCTTCAGACATAAATCTGCCGCGTACGTCCTGTAAAACGATAATATATTTTTCTTCAATGAAGTGCTGCCAGGTTTCTCTCCTGTAAATCCTGAATTTATCTTCTCCGTAAGGGCCAATGTCGTACGGAGTACGCCAGATAATTATAGGGTATTTAGCCGAAAGATCTTTTGGAGAATAAACTGCGGTGAATAATTTTACTCCGTCGCGCATTTCGACTCGGTATTCTTTCTTTGTGTAATTCTCTTCAAGGAATTTGTTTTCCTGTGCGGGCAAAAGGAAAAAAAAGCCTGAAATGATCAGGAAAAGAAAGAGTTTTACTAAGAAAAGATTTTTGGTCCGTTCCATGCTCCCGGGTTCTCCATTTCGAAATTTTTTAGTAACTAAGTTAATAATTAATTTTAAATAATTACGTTTACTCCGCGAAGCGCGGTTATCAGCGGTCATTTGTTTTATTTCAAATATTCAATATTCTGCAGCCGATTATCTAAATCTTTTTCTCTTCTTAAAATTTTAAATTCAAGCAGGAGCAGTAATGAAAAATACATCATTAGGGAAATTATATTTGGAGGAATTGGAGGCAGAGATACCTTCAACGCGTAAATGCCTTGAGAGAGTTTCTCCTGAATTGTTCGGCTGGAAACCTCATCAAAAGTCTATGACTCTTGGAGATCTGGCATTATTAGTTGCTGAGATTCCGAGATGGATAACTTACATCATTGAAAAAGGAGAAATTGATTTTGTGACTTTCGGACATTTCCGTCCCGAAACTACCTCTGCTCTGGTTCAGCATTTTAATGAAAATCTGAAAGGTGCAAAAAAAGCTTTGGAAAATGTTAAGGATGAACAGCTTTCCGGGATATTTTACTTAAAAAATCAAGGGAAGGTTCTTTTCAGTTCGCCGATAAAGGACAATATCGGCTCTTCAATTAATCATATGGTTCATCACCGCGGACAATTGACCGTTTATATGCGATTGAATAATATTCCTGTTCCTTCAATCTATGGTCCTTCGGCTGACGATAAAGTATTTTAATATATAATCGCTAATAAAATCTAAATTCGTAAATCAAAAATTGTATTCGTAATTAGATCCTTTGCTTCTCTGAATGTCGGCTGAGGGCTTTTGTTTGTAGGAAGTTGTAGTGGGGTTGAATGGAATCCTGGTAAAATAAAAAAAAGGAAGGCCGCAGCCTTCCTTTCCTGTCATCTATACTTATTGCTGATTTTCCTCTGACTGGTTTTCCTGAGATTGAGATTCTTCAGTTGAAGTTTCTTCAGACTGGGTTTCCTCAGATTCACTCTGTTCAGAAGCTTCTGCTTCTATTCCTTCCCTGTCTTCCGGCTCCAGTTCATGTCTTGTAAACTGCTCACCATCTTCGCCTAAGTTACCTGCGTACAATTCAGGATTATCGCTGAAAACCAAAGCACATGACGGGCTGTCGAATCCGTATTCTTTTCCCTGATATCGGATGGTTTCAATTCCGGCATCGACTTGCTGCCCGTCCACAGGACATACTGAATTAAATGCATTCGATTCCTCCCGGGCTTGGGATTGATCGTCCTGCTGTGTTTGGGGTTGTTCCTGCGGTGTTTGGGATTGCTGCTCCTGAGGTGTTTGAGATTCATTCCCCTGTGTTTCATTTGTTTCCTGAGCCAAAGTACCTAAACTAAGGCCTGCTGCAAAACATAAGATCACTGCATACTTTAACATAGTACTACTCCTTAATATAGTTATCGATGTTTTAATATAATCTATATTTGGAATTTGTCAAATGGATTGATTGACATCCTTGAGCAAGGTCAAGTTTCGACAAATTCTTTTATAGATTTTCCGATAATTTCTGTCCATCCCATTTCAAAGTTTTTCTTTGCAAAATCGGGATTATCGGTGCCGAAACTTTCAATTCCCTCGTGAGTTAATTTCAATCTTGTATGGATTCCCTCCTGGAAAAGTTCGAAAGTTACAATACTGTTCCCCGGATAACCGTCATACCGCCACGAATAGGAAAGTTTTTTTTCTGTTACAGCATCAATTGTTTCACACAGATGTAAATATTTTTCGCCTTTAAGACCTTCCCCGTAGAACTGAAATTTAAAGCCGGGTTCCGCTTTAAACTCCGCTATATCAAAATACCATTGCTTCATCTGGTATTTGTCGGTTAAAGCTTTCCAGACTTTTGAAACGGGAGCATTAAGCAAAACTTCTTTGATTATTGGTTTATCTTTCACGGTTCTGCTCCTTCCTTTTTTTACTTTCATATTATTTCTCCACATATTTTTTTAGTGAATTCAATTTTTGATCCCAGAATTTATCAAAATACTCGAGCCATGAATAAACTTCGTTTAACGGTTCCGGATTTATTTTGCAGCTTCGTTCACGACCATGTTGATTTATCTTAATTAGCCCGCATTCTTCCAGAATTTTTAAATGCTTGGATATTGCCGGGCGGCTGACTTTAAAATTTTCAGCTACCCTGTTTATTGTCAGATCCTCTTTCGACAGAAGCTGAATAATTTCTCTTCTTACAGGATCCGAAATAGCTTGGAATACATCTCGTCTGATTTGATTCATATTAATTCGTAACCGTTCGGTTACAAATATAAATGTAAGTTCGTACTCGAGCAAGACAGTTATGTATATAAATTTATATTTGTGCCGGTATTCACTGACCTGGAAAAAATCGGAGATTTAAGAGAAAAGAGGTGATGATTTAATTGCTGTTTATCGGATTTAAACTTTCTTTTATTTTCCGGTTAAGTTCCTGGGCATCTACAGGTTTTTGAACGAATGAAAATCTCTGCTTCTTAATTTCTTCGCCAAGTATCTCAGGTGAACTGGCTGAAACAAATATTATAGGTATATCCGTTTTGGATTTTATAAAACATGCAGCCTCGATACCGTTCAAAGGATTTTTAAAGTTTATATCCATTAAAATTAAATCAGGTTTTTTTTCAAG
>DAISZW010000268.1:0-3398 GCA_036824595.1 Ignavibacteriaceae bacterium | reverse complement strand
GGCGAGCCAAGGCGAGACAGGTTCTTCCCTGCCTACCGGCCCTCGGCTTCGCCGCGAGGCGAGCAGGCAGGCTTTCCGTTGGAGCGGACAATTTTCTTTTATTTAAATGATAGAACTAAATATTTTAAGTTATAGCCTAAAATAAAGTCTCCTCCTTGCCTGTCCGCCATAACAAAGTGAAGGCGGAGAGAGCCTGTCCCGATTGCTATCGGGAAGATTTAGACCTGTCCGCCTCTGGCGGAGGTGGGTAAATGTCCTTGCTCGGCATATCTAAAGATTAATAGTAATTGTTTTGTTGCCTCTTTTAAAAAAATCTCCGGCAATGCCGATGTCCCTCTCTTGAAACGTATTAATAATTATAAACCGGGAATATTTAACTCTACAGAAAATTTCATATATGCAAATGCTGCTTTCTCATTAAGCTTCATATTTTCAAATTTCATTTCAAGTATCTCTAATTTGCCATTCCCTTTTTTTATGCTGCCGAATTCAATTTCGGCTTCTGTTATTTTTTTAGAGCTGATATTACCGGAATGCAGTATTATATTCAATAAGACTGCTGTTTTTTCATAACCTTCTTGATCTAATACAAAATTGAATTCTCTGATTTCCTGCGGAGCATTTATATTCTTTTCACCTGCCTCGTTAGGACCTGAATTATCTGTATTTCTAAAATGCCATCCTTCTATATATAAAGAATTTATTCCATGAAACGGCGGAGTTGCAATTCCGCAATAGTTTTCAATTTGATTTTTATTCCGGATTGAAATTATCCATCCATATTCTATCGGCAGCAATTCAAAAATCAAATCTTTTGAAATTTTGTGATTAAATCTTTCTCCTTTTTTTATTTCTCCCGAGAATTTAATCTGCTGTGATACGCTGTTGTTCGGCAGCAGGATAACCGCCAAAAATATTCCGAATATATTTTTTAATTTATCAATCAATTTTTCTCGGGTAATTTTAAATTTTAATGTTTAAAAGTAACTTCTCGGCAATGCCGATGCCTTTCTCTTAAAACGCACTAATAATTATAAATCGGGAATATTTAAGAAGCAATAAAAACTTACTTTACCATCACCATCTTCATCACTTTGATGTATTCCTTCCCGCTTTCTCCCCTGGCATAAAATCTATAAAAATAAATACCGCTGCTTACTTGCCTGCCGTATGTATCAATTCCTTTCCAATTCTTTTCGTGATTACCCGGGGAAAGACTGCTGTTCTCAAGTGTTATGATCTCCCGTCCTAAGATATCATAAATTATTAATTTAACTTCAGATTGTTCCGGAAGTGAAAAGTTTATTTTAGTTTCTGGATTAAAAGGATTGGGAAAATTCTGATTTAAAACATAGCTTTTGGGATATTTTATATCTTCAAGTTCTTCATTATTAATTGATGTAACAACCTCGCATGAATCTTTAAAAGGACCTCCGGTGCCGGCAAAATAAAGCCAGGATGTCGGTGCTATTCCATGCCATTTAGTCAGCCAGACAATGTATGCTGAAAGACTATCCGGGGAACCCGGGAGACCGCCGTCCGGAGCTTGTTGTTTAATAATTTTGTCCCAGTAGTATTGGCTGTTTTCCCCGCCTGCTGCAATATATTGTAAAGTGCCTTCATTCCAGATACTAAATGGACCTGCCCCGTCGAAACCGCAGATAGTATCATCAGCGGAAACTGATTGCGTGACTAAATTATGGGAAGCGTAACTTAAAGCCCGGCGTGCATACTCACTGCTGTCAATTGCTTCTAAAAAAGATGCTCCCCACGTTTGATTGTCTAAAAAAATATGATAATGATTCGGGCCCGATTTAAACCTGCCGGTAGCATTATCCCAAACATTATTCAGCAGAAAATCTCTTAGCTTAACGGCATTTGAATCTAATCCGGTGCAGTGAAAAGCCCACCAGCCGTCCAGATTTGTTTCTGTCGGAGCATCATTTTCAGGTGAAGTGTGAAGTGTCGGAAGACTTCCATTTTCCCTTTGTAATGCAGCAAGCCAATTCGCCCCTTTTACTGCAGAATAGCGGGCGGAAGTATCTAAGGTGCACCGGTAATAGTACATCAATCCGTATATTGTCCAGGCAATAGCTCCTAACGGCTTTAACTGGCTGAGCGGAATCTCATTGACATAATTATAACCTTCATACCATGAACCATCGGAATTTTGTAAATGAATTAACTTATATGCTAATTTTTCAGCCGATGTTTTATTTGTCTCAGATAGAACAATGAGTCCTATTCCCTGGTCGTATAACCAGGCAAAATCTGCCTCTTCTTCTTTCCAAGACTTTAGAAGGCTGTCCGGCTGCTGCTGCGCCTGGATAAATCGCGCCGCCTTATTTGTAACCGACGTATCGGAAATTATCGTGTCTCGTTGTGCATAAATTGTACGTGAACCAATATCAAGATACTGCAGCTCATCAATTACAAGTGATCCTTCTCCTCCGGTATCATTGAAGTCTTTATTAGCGACAGATATAAAAACAGCTTTTACCTGGCTAAAATCGGGGAAAGGCTGATCATCTTTTCTAAAATCCTTTAAATCCCATGTAGCATAGGTAAACTTCGGCATGTGTGTAACGCTTTGCCAGCTTCCGGCAAAATAATTTTGATCATCTCCTGAAACTAAACCAATCTCCAAAGTATTTTTCGCAGTACCTTTATAATAAAACCTGATATGATCGCCTGATGATATATTAATCGCCGGATTAAAATCGCAGCGGATTTGCGTCCACGCTCCTTTTGAACTGCCTAAATCGTAACTTAGCTCAATAGCTTTATTATTATACCCGTCAACTGTTATTAATGAAGAGAATACTGCACCGCTTCCCATTAATTCATGCCAATCTCCTATGGATTCCATCGAATCGATAATGGTTCCGGCAGGAGGGGTGCAGAATGGAAAATCATCGATAGTATCCGGTTTGATTGCATCACTTCTGTTTTGTGCATATACAGATTCATTAAAAGAAAATACCAAATTGAAAAAGAACAGAACTGATATTAATAAGTTTTGGTTTTTCATCGCGGTGCTTTCCAAATTATTTTAATATAATCATTTTTCCAATTTCACTTTTGTTGAAGATCCTATTTTGTAAAAATAAATTGGAGTAACCTTTTCATTTTTATCATGTTCCATCCACACTACAGAATATTTACCTGCTTTTTTTCGAAGAATTCAGGGGAGTAAAACAAATTCATTTGTCGGTATGATTCCCATTTAACATTTGTAACTTAGGAATTAATTTTGAGAATGGAAAGGGAGGAAGCAGAAGTTAGGATATAGTCTGACCCACATTTTGGCCCCCGTTGGAGGAGACAAGTTCCTGATCTTATAGAAGCCTTCCGAAACTCGTCACGAGTCATCCTAAACTTCTTACGAGCCTTTCAAA